>VSNK01000371.1 GCA_009774255.1 Faecalicatena sp. | reverse complement strand
GTGCGCATCCCCCGGAGGGTTTTTATTCTATAGGAAAATTCGGAGAAATTTCCTATAGAATAAAAAATACATATGGTAGACGCTTCGCTGCTACTGCATGACGATTAGCGGTAAATAGATGGCTTTCGTATTGATTTTTGATTTGATTTCCGGAATAAACGGTTGAAAAGGCAGCTTTTTTTTCGTAAAATGTAAATAATGGATGTTACAGGCTACATCAATCAGCCGTGTCCTGTAACAAATGGATATTGACAGAGAGGTGGTTCCATGGCAAGGTGCAGGGCATTTAATATTACAGGAATCTGCATTCCTGAATTGCATTATATGGTAGATATGAATGACCGGATCGAGGCAATTATAAATGAATATATCGCGGCCGGTGAATATTTTACGATTCATCGTGCCAGACAGTATGGGAAGTCTACCATTCTGGAACTGCTTTATAACCGGCTGAAAGAGGAATATCTTGTCCTGGATATCAGCTTTGAAGCGGCGGATGATTGCTTTGTATCTATGCATACGTTGGCGCAGGGGTTTGTGAATAAGATAGCCAGGGTTCTGGCTATGAGCCATGTTCCGGAAAAACTGCTGGAAATATGGAAAAGACCGATTGGACCGGAACTGCCGCTGGATGCGCTCGGTGAGAAGATTACCATGCTCTGCCAGGCAAGCGAAAAAGAGGTCATCCTTATGGTGGATGAGGTGGACAACGCAGCGGACAATCAGATTTTTCTTCATTTCCTTGGACTGCTCAGGGAAAAGTATCTGCGTCAGAAGGTAAGGCGTGACCGCACCTTCAAAAGCGTGATCCTGGCAGGAGTCCATGACATTAAAAATCTGAAAATGAAATTACATCCGGGACAGAGCGGCAATTATAACAGTCCCTGGAATATCGCAGCGGAATTTCATATCAACATGGGGTTTTCGGCAGCCGATATAGAGGGAATGCTTTTGGAATATGAGACGGATAAGCGCACTGGAATGGATGTGCATGCCATGGGCGGACTCATTTATGAATATACATCCGGATATCCTTTTTTAGTATCGTATCTTTGTAAGCTGTTGGACGAAACAGTCATCCACATGGACGGATATTCTGACAGGAAATCCGTGTGGAGCAGAAGGGGGCTTCAGGAAGCGGTGAAAATACTGGTCAAGGGTCCGAATACATTATATGACGATATGATCAAGCAGGCTGCCGGACATCCGAAACTGAGCATGATGCTGCAGAACATCCTTTTCCGGGGCACGGAATACCCTTACCATGTATATAATGAGATAATCCAGATTGGCCAGATGTTTGGATTTATCAAAGAAAAAAATGGTGCGGCCGTGATATCAAACCGTATATTTGAAACCCAATTATACAGCTATTTTATTTCAGAAGAGCTCTCAAAAGATACGGAATTAAGCAGTGCGATTCCTGATAAAAATCAATTTATTAAGGCTGGCTTTTTGGATATGGATCTGGTGATGCGAAAATTCTACGATTATTATACGTCTTTGTATCGGCAGGAGGATGAGAAATTTGTGGAAGAACATGGAAGGAAAATCTTTCTGATTTATTTAAAACCTATTATTAACGGAGGCGGCAATTTCTATGTGGAGGCCGAAACAAGGGATAAGACCAGAACAGATATTATGATTGATTACGGCGGAAGTCAGCATATAGTTGAGACAAAATTATGGCGGGGAGAGAAGTATAATACGCATGGGGAAACACAGTTATTGGAGTATCTGGAGCATTACAAATTAAAAAAGGGCTATATGCTTAGCTTTTGTTTTAATAAAAAGCGGAAGAATGTTGGGATCAAAGAAGAGATTTTTGACGGAAAGATGATAATGGAAGTGACTGTCTGAATGAAGGCCTGTTTAACGACAGGCCTCAAAATCGCATAATACACATTTCCACTATTTATAACTGCACGTCGAATAGATTTGCAGTCATCGACTATAACGAAAGAACGCCAGCCATACTTTTACCCTTTGCCGCATTGTGAATTCTGGCGGTCTTGAGTATAACCGAAAGCCCGATTGATTTTTTCAAGCTCTTTTTCACGCTCCACCCAATTTTCTACATATCCGCAATCACAGCATATATAACGGATGACGGGGATTTTTCCGATCAGGGTTGCGGTAGTGGTATAAATATTATTCCCGCTTGCGTGCCGGTAAGGATTGTCCGGAACACGCACAATATTTGCCGAACCGCATTTCGGACAGTTTCTTTTGCTTTTCATTCTGAGCACCTCCTTTAAAAGTTATACTGCGCGCCAGATTTCATCGGCCGTGAGTATAATAAATATCACAATTTCAACAGCCAACAGGAGCAGCAGCACGGGGATCAGTGCCGGGAATGTCCCG
This sequence comes from Faecalicatena sp., assembly GCA_009774255.1. Classification (GTDB taxonomy): domain Bacteria; phylum Bacillota; class Clostridia; order Lachnospirales; family Lachnospiraceae; genus Schaedlerella. The sequence goes on along the minus strand of VSNK01000371.1, from coordinate 2,214 downwards.
ACTGCTCCCGCGGCCAGCAGCATAATAGCCGGAACGACATATTTTCGTGGGTGATGCCACAGGTCGCTTTCAATTTTCCAATCGCGAACAGGGTAAAACCATTCCAACAATACGGATAAAATTGCACTCTGTAAGGCAAAGAAAACAGCGGTTAAAATCATCAAAATAGTAACGTTGCTGTTTTTCATCTGCCAGCTGAAAAGGAAGATCGCATTTGCAGCCATATTACAGAAAAAGATAAACAGGCAGTATGGCACACAAAACGCTTTCTTCTGGCCGGGTAAAAAGCGGACCGCCCGCTCCAAATCCGGATCGCAGGACAGCAAAATGCAGATCGGGGTATTTAAGGACAAAACCGCAAAGCCAATCGGAATAACAAACAAGCTTTCCATTTTTCCAAGAAAGTGCGGCAATATGAGAGCCACACACCACATAACAGCCGTATTTATCAAATAATTTTTATGACTGTTCAAATACCGAAAAAGATATCTCCACACGGAAAAGCGCCTATGTTGTTTCACTCGATAGCTTTTTTTATCCTCCTGGGAATAAAAAATGTATCCGTCCAAAGAATATCCACATACTAATATTTTCAGCAGGGAATAGACAGCAGCGGTCATAAGGACTGCGATTATCATGCAGACAACACCTGCAAAAATCTCTATGGGCCTCCAAAGGCCAACCGCCAGTAAGACTGCGAAAAGTGCTGCTGTCTTTGTAAAAATTGTGTAAGCTCCTAAAGCGGCAATATAGGAAAAAACAAAGGTCTGATGATCAAACGGAAGCATGAATATATTCTGCATTTTCGCGGCATTGTCTTTCGAACAAAGAGCCTGCCACATGACACCGGCAGTAAAGGTACTTAACATGAGGTATCGGATCAACGGCGCGATTTGTACCTTCCAGTCAGTAATATACAAACCCCAAAATACAATTAAACAGATAAAAATGCTTCGCCGCAGCCTTTCATAGTTTGCACCAAACAGATTTTTAGCAAAAGCCTTAAATGTCATTTTCATCATGCAAAGCCTCCCGAATATTCGCGGCATTGATTTGCCCATGCTCAAATGTTTTCCTTATTTTTCCATTTTCCAAAACGAATACCCTGTCAGAAGTCAGTGTGATACTCTCCAAGATGTGAGAGGAAAACAGGATGGTTCCATGCTCTTTATAGCCGGCAATTTGCAGATACAAATATTCCGTACTTTGGAAATCCAATCCGTTGACCGGCTCATCAAGGAAAAGCAGTTCGGGTTTCAGGGCAAAAGCAGTGATCAGAAATGCTTTTTTCCGGTTGCCCGTCGATAAGTCTTTTAACAAAATATCCGTAAAATCTTCAAAATGAAATCCTTGTATTAATTCGGATATGTCCGGGATATCCTTTTTGTAAGCAGAGAACACATAAGATAAATATTCCCGGAATGTAAAATATGGGAAAGAGTGATCTTCTGCAAATACCGTGTAGCGGCACATCTTAAATTTTCGCTCCCTTGGATTTACGGGCTTACCGGAAAACAGAATACCTTCGGAGCGATAAGTAGGAAGCAGACCGGACAGCACTTTCAAAAATGTTGTTTTTCCGGCTCCGTTCAGCCCGATCAACCCTACGACTTCCTGTCCGGCTAATTCCAGAGAAAAATCCGCCAGGACCATTCTTTCATTTTGATACCATGCACTTAAATTTTTGACTGTCAAAAGAGCTGCCCCCATTTTATCATTCTCCCTTCTTGTCTTTCTTCCACATTGTGTAAGCAGAATACAGGAATATGCCGCCTAAAATAGTATAGAGCGTACCCATCTCAAAGTTACCGGACATGCCGCTTACGATAGCCGCTGCCAGCCAAATCAACCCCATAATCCCGCGAATATATACATGACGCATAAGTGTTACCTCCTGTTTGTGTGAGCATTCTCGGAAACTCTCTTGCACCCATCTTTGCGGCTGATTTTCTGAGAATGCTCGTGTTGTTTGTTTTGCTGTATCCGTATCATAACCGAAAAAAGGGGCTTGTGCGGAAATGTCCGCGATCGGCAGGTTTTTGTCCATAAAAAAGCTGCAAAGCGTTTCACATACTTTAGGAGTTGTAGAAAAATAACTGACACATCTTGGCTTGTCTATTTCTCCGGCTGCACAGGGCAAAAAGCCTCGACGTAGCCGTAAGGAATCCACCATGCTACGCATGGTACCCCTTAGGGCAAGGCCCGCTACGTTGC
>VSNK01000370.1 GCA_009774255.1 Faecalicatena sp. | reverse complement strand
ACAGTTCACTGGCCAGCCAGCGAACTGTAACGAATCCGGCCTATTTAAAATTGCCTTACGGCAAGAGGCCGGATTCCAGCCCCAGTACATATTGGCCTGTGACCGTGCAGCGTGGTGTACGGCCCAGGAGTGAACTGTAACCCATTTATGACAAAATGTAAGAAAATCACCTCCCGCCTCTTCCTCACATATACTATACCAAACTTTTAGTATATTAGAGATGATATCCATGTATGAATTATTTTTTATCCTTTTTATCTTCTTGATTCTCCTTTGTATCCTCAACTACTGCAGAAAAAAGCGCATCATTCACCGGGTATCCAACATGTCTCTGGCTGAGAAATGCGAGCTTCTCAACCAACTTGCCGAACCCTTTGGATTCTGCTATGATCTTGAGCAGGATATCTTTTCCACCAGGACCGACGCCTGGCAAAAATCCTTCGGATATGGAAAACTTTACGATCTGGCCGCTCCGTCCATGAATATGGTTCTGGACACGGAGCCCGTATATTTTAACTATCAAAAAAAGACCTGGCTTATTCAGTTCTGGAAAGGCCAGTATGGAATCACCGCCGGTGCCGAGGCCGGAATCTATCACGCTGATTCGATCGTGCCGCCCATGCTCCGCGGCCAGACATTGTTCCATGCCGCAGAGGACACAGAGATGCTCCCCATGAGAATCCGCCTTCTCTCCCGCGACGAGCAGTTGTTCTGCTTTGCCAGGCTCCACTGGTGGCTGACCGGTTTTCTCATTGGAACATGGATTTCCCCTGCCGACCTGACTGCCGAGTATACCATCACGTTTCCTGATTCGGAAATGTGTGGTTCTTTTCTCACGAGTCTCACCGAACTTGGATATCGCTGGTATGAGATCCAGCTGGAAGGCAACACCCTGCGTTTCGTGTTCTCCTCTCCAAAATCACCGGCGGATCCTGACTGGAGACGAAGCTATGCGCTCCTGATCGACCGGCTGTTCTGTAAGATCTACCGGAAGCTCACCAGCCCCTTCTCCGCCACGGCAGACCGGCTGTTATATCTTTACTATTACCTGCCCTATGCATTCCGCAGAACGATCTGCCCGCGAACCTTTCAAAAGCATGTCCGCAAAAAAAGCACCTTCACAGACCGCCGGAGGTGATATACATGGGATGGTATGCAAGAATATCCGATGCGTTCCGTGACTCCCCGGTACTTTCCCTGGATTGCTGTTCTCGCTTTGTCCTGTTCAGCGACTGCCACCGGGGCGTGGGAAATTCCAACGACAACTTTCTGAAGAACCAGCACCTCTATCTTGCGGCCCTGAACCATTATTTTCAAAAGGGATATACTTATATAGAATTAGGAGACGGCGATGAACTCTGGGAAAATCGTTCTCTCGCCCGGATTATAGATATTCACACCGATGTGTTCGGCCTGCTCCGAAGATTTCATCAGCGGAAACGGCTCTATATGCTCTATGGAAACCATGATCATTGCAAGAAAAATGACCGCTACTGCATGAAACACTGCTCTGCCTGCCACTGCCAGAATCTTTCCGGCCAGGCACCGCACTGGCACATTTCACCGGATTTGAGCGAAAAGGATGTGACCGAACTTCTGCCGGATTTTCGTTTCCTGTCAGGAATCATCCTCCAAGATACCATTTCCCACGTGGACATTTACCTGACCCACGGACATCAGGCAGACTTTCTGAACAGTACTCTTGCTCCCTTGTCAGGCTTCCTCGTCCGGCATCTCTGGAAGCCGCTGGAAGCCATCGGCGTGGCTGACCCTACCAGCGCTGCCCGCAATTACACAAAAAAGAAAAAGACAGAGCAGCGCCTGTCCGCATGGGCATCACAGGAACAAAAGCTGCTCATCACGGGGCACACCCACCGCCCCATGACCGGAAGCCCTGCCTCTCCCTACTTCAACACCGGGAGCTGTGTCCATCCGAGCTGCATCACCTGCATTGAAATTGAAAACCGGCGCATTACGCTGGTCAAATGGATGATGCAGACGAAAACGGATCTGTCCCTCTATGTGGTACGGGAAGAGCTGGAACCGCCGATATGCCTCGAATCCTTTGTACAGGCCACGCCTTGACCAGGTGTGGCCATTTGTGCAACGGCCGTTGCACTTTTTCTATCAATCTTGCTGTTATAAAATAATATTGGTCCGCTATGGTATTTGTGCAACGACCCGTTGCACAATTTCATAATCCAACCAACACTGTCCCTCTTCCTCTTGTTTTTCCAAAATAGCCCCTTCAAGTTGCTTACACTTTGTTAAAAATATTGGCAGGATAGGACTTTTTTATCCTCCATTCACAGAAAACAGATTATTCCCATTCTGACAAGTCAAATTTCTCGTCCTTGCATTTTCGGATAACTCGTTTTGTTTTTTCTACAGGCAGCGGAACATCCTCCTCGCTGAAGTACTCGATATTCACTACCTCTACTACCGCCTCATGATTCTCCTTTCCTGCCGGAACGAGAACAAGATCACCAACTTCTATGCTGTCATCGTCCGTCAGATAGTAATAACTTTTGTATCCCTTATCAAAGGTAACGCTACAGAAAATATACTCCGATTGACGGCGTTTTACTTTACCATAAACTGATGGGTCAAGGATTTCTCCCATACCATAAAAGCGTATGAATTCAAATACAGTTTCTGCAAAATCTGCAAAATCATCTGGCAAACCGTTTTTATCATAACTGCCTTCAATAACACACTGCGGATTTCTCTTGTAATCGATGGTTATTTTATAATCCCTCGTTTCATTCGGGGTATCAATCACGTCATCAGAATTGCCTTCAATATGTGAGAACAACTCTTCCGCAGCAAAGTTTTCAAGCAGATTTTCAATTCCACCTTCAACCTGATATTTGCGAGAAACCTTGCAGCCAGTCCCGAGGTTTTGAATATGTTCAAGAGTTTCTGTTGCTCTATCAATAATCAGATGCTCGGCGTAATCCCATGTGACGAATTCCCAGGCTACCCCTTCTGGTCTTTGTCCTGGCTTGATTTTGGTGACTCTGTGATAATCCAGGGTAATCTTGTTTATCACATCCGGTTTGCCGTTTCCGTCAAACACATACAAATCATCTATACCAACCGTGTCACGCACAAGATCAGACAAATCACTACCTTCATAATCGAAATCTGCACACAGAGAACCTCGATATTTATAAGTTACACCCTCTATATTTGTCAGTTCCATCACCCAGCTGCCAATATCCGTAGCAAAAATCTCGTCGTACTCATTGCCGAAATAAGATGCAATCGCACCAAACAACCTATCCGTATCCACCTTTTCGATTTTGAAGTTTCTGCTCCGTGCCCTTTCGTATCTGCCGCCGTGTCCGAAGTTATATCCAGAAAACCACACACGACCTTCATTATTGATGGTGAGATGCTGTTCCACCTCTTCATCTGGCTCCGGCATAAGTCCATAACAGATATGATTCGATACGATACGCACCTTTTTCAGTATGCCATGGAATAAAAGAGTCTCTCTTTCATGTCTTCTACTGTGGTACGCCTCCTTAATTATCTTTATATCCATTTTACTCCTCGTCTGAAACCGTTCCTGCCAAGTCGATATATTTCCTTTTAACTTACTCTGCAACAGCTTCTTATCAGTCAATTTCAGACTATATCGCGCCTGTGGACAAACACAACTTCCACATAGCTCGATACGTGCTGATTGATGTCGCCATATTGGAACATATCGAGTTTTCCATGATGCTACTATATATAGGCAGCACATGTACCGCCACTGCCTCAAACTGGGACTAGCCTTTTATGGAATTGGTCATCGTAGAACTATTTCCACATAGAAGGCATCGTCTCAACCTTATTTATTAAGCTCTACAATCTAGCCGTAGTATAGCGTTCAAAGATTTCATGCCATTTTGCTACAAAATAAATATCTTGATTTGTTGGCAAAGATATTCCTACAATCTTAAATGAAACACTGTGAGGCGGCTGAATTTTATCAAAAATGTCACCAGTAAAAATATCTCCCATAACAAACTCCTCCTTCCATAACATCTAATCCACTGCCTGCCATACAGCCAACAGTCGAGTTGCCGGATTAGACAGAGCTTTTCCGGAAGATTGTCACTACCCGAAAAAGCCCGGAAACAAGCCACTTTCTGTCCCTTATTTATCTTTTCTTGACATCAATACTACCGTCTCCACATGAGTATCAAATTAGAACATATCCCCACAAAATCACGAAAATATGGGAAATATTTTTACAATACTAAGACCGTTCGTACAACCCTTTTCCCACAAATCAGATTAATATCTCAAATTAAACTAACAAACACAAATCTTCTTGTTTCTTTCATACCATTTAAACTAATCTTCCAATTTTACGTTCCACGCACGCAATCCCGAATATGTAAACATTAAATTAAAAATGACTTTCTTCGTTTCATGCTTTGAAGAAAACTCTCTTTTATTTCCTTCTTCATCTGTAAATGATGGCGTAAAGAAGACCTTAAGATTCAATTGCTCTAATAAAATTGTTCCTTTTGTAGTTCCATCTACTTTTGTAATAATTCGTTTATATTTTTTTAAATTTATTTGCCTATCACTTTCATCTCTATAAAGATATCTGAATTGCTTGATTGGTCAGACTAGTCTTTAATTTGAATATTAATCAAT
>VSNK01000037.1 GCA_009774255.1 Faecalicatena sp. | reverse complement strand
CTCGGAGGGGAAGCCAATGAAGGATAATCTGAATTCATATAAAGTAATAAATGAAAAGGGGATTCGAGTCAACAAAAACAAATATATAAAATGGGTGATACAGGATTTTTATGAAAGAGGACAATTGCCGGAACTCATCAAGACTGCTATCCAGCGGGATGTAGAAATAATGATAAAAGGGGAAGAGCAAAGCGCTTCAGGGGATGTTCTTGGAGATATTATAAAAATTGCAAGAGAGTTGCCTGATAATAAAAACAGAAAGATAGAAGAATATCAGAAGGAATATCGGAAAGAAGAAAAAAACAACAGGCATGCCTTTCAGACCTATGCTCAGCTTTTGGATGTAAAAAAAGAGTATGAAAGGGATGTGGAATGTTATTATGAACCGTTTAAAAAAATGTTGGCCTGTCTGGTCTGTTTTGCCGGATCCACCAGTGATGAGGAGTATTTGAAGATTGCAATGAGTCTGGAAAACGAACAGGAAAATCTTTGCGCTTATATCAGGCGGTACCGGGAAGTGCTTGAAAAGTTGGAAAAGATACCGGATACGAGAGCTTACCAGTCTTGCCCGCTGCTTCAGTTTAATGAACAGATTAAGAATTTACCCGAAGATGAAAAAGGTTTTCTGCCAGAATTTGAGTCAGGATATATAAATGAAGTCAACGAATTGAAAAAAAGGCTTAATGGAATACTCAACGGAAGAGACTCCAACAGAACGGATTTGGAAAAACTAAAAAAGCAGGCGGAAGGACTTCAGAAAAAATGGAATCAATATAAGGAAGACAGTGAAAAGCGTATTGCAGAAAACAGGCAGAATACTCTGCGCTGCCGCCGCCAGTTTGAGCAGGACAGATTATATTATATGCAGAGGGCCATTCATTGGGAGTACCGTGCTTTTCTGAAAAAATTGCTGCCGTTGATTTATGAGATCGCAGATGCATCTGAGACAGAGGATAAGGACTGGTATATTAAAATAGGGAAAAGAGCGAGGATCGCTCTGGATCATGTCAGACCGACAAATGGAGACGCAGAATTTTTCTTGATAGACTATGGGGATGAAAAATTTTCGAATTCTGAGAAAATCCGAGTGGATTTTATTTCAGGGGATGCCTGCCGGCCCGGACTATATTGTCATAACAAGGGAAAGCAGGAAGAGTGCTTTTGTATCATACCGGGGAGAAATGGGAATGAGGACGGAGGATGAAGATGAAGACATTGTTAGAAGCTTTTCATATTACGCTTGAAAAGGATATGGACACATATGACATATTTGAAAAATATAATCTGATAGGTCTTGATTTTGGGGACGGAGAGATATCCGCTTCCAGAATCGTATGGTCTCATTTGGAACCGATGGGTTTGAAAACACGTGCTTTGGCATTTGACAGAGGAATATCACTGTTCAAGTCTCCGAATGCTTATTACATAAGCGATAAAATTATAAAATTAATTATGGAGGTCTCAACAAAGGATACGAATCAGGAGGACGGCGGGGCACGTTACTACAATTTTAAGTATTATCCAGGTTCAACAGAGGCGAAAGCTTTTTATATCAAAGATGACGGGATGCCAACAAAGCTGAAAAATGAAGAAGTCATGGCAAAGGGATTCGCCTGTGTGATCGATCGGCTGTTTGAATGCAACATGATCCTCGACAGAAATAAACCGACAATCGTTTTGGTCGGCCGTCCTTCCAGCCCTGGATGGGCAAGCTCAGAGCTTGTATATTCCCAAGTGTTAAAGTCAAAGCTTCCGTCAAAGCTGCCCAAGGATCAAGCTCCCATAGAAGTCGCAATTAAAGCGGAATCTACGGCAGCACTGGCACGTGAAATGGATCCCGGCCGCGGCGCTGACCGCGTCAGGGGGAATCAGATCGTTGTAATCTTAGACTGTGGTTCCAGTACATTTGATATTACCATAGTTACACCGAATGGGATTCCCGAGGGAGGCGAGGACAGCTATCAATTCGGCGGAAACCTTCTGGATGCGAATCTGCTACAATATGCGATGGAATGCTTCCGGAAGGAATACCCGGAACAAGTGGGCCGGCATGGGCAGAAATTGGATCTTCGTATAAAAAAAGAAAGTTATTACGGTCTTGACGGCGATGCATATGACCCGCAGAAATATAAAATTCCGCTTTTGAACGCAGATGGCAGCAGCATCATCGGAAAGAACGGAAGGCCCATGTCCTATAATTTTGATATTGATGATGACTGCATGGAGCATGTGGTTGAGAATCCGGACAAATCGGAAAGCATGAAAGTCAACGTTGTCCATATTGTCGGAAAGACCGGAAAAAAAGAGCATAAAGAGGTCAGGCAATGTGATTCATGGCTGGATGGATGCAGATATACCTATCAATCTTTCTATGACAGAATGAACCCTTTTTTTAACAAGAAAAATGAAAATGGAATGCCGGTTCCGGACCGGGTCATCATGACAGGCGGGGTGTCAGTGATGCCGGAAGTACGAAAAATGGCAAAGGAAGTATTCGGGATTGCGCCGGATGCGGCAAAGAGGCCCAACTATTCGGTCTCGGAAGGACTGGCCTATGTACTTGGAAATGAAATTCTCAAAATGCAGTATTTGAAGGAATTGGAGGAGAGCTTATACGAAAAGCTTCCTTCTGCCAAAAACCTGCGCGGATATGCGGTGCAGGCCGGGATAGAAGAAGACTGGACATCCTTCTATGAAGCGGTGCAGGCATGGGCAAAGGAGCCGGAGCCAAGAACATTAAAGGATGGGTTTGACAGCTGGTCAGAAAAATACTTTATCCGCGGATATGGATGTATCCGGCGGGGAGTCAAAGAATGGTATGAAAAGGAAGAGATCGCCTCGATCATACAAGAGACGTTAAAAGAAAAATTTGAGAGTATTTTTCCGGATTTTAAAAGCCAGTTTTCCTATCAATGGCAGGACCCACCGCTGGATGCCATGAACGAAGTGACAGTGACTATTTCCTATGACTATAAATACTTTTTTGGCTCTCCGTCCGAGAAGGGGCTGGATGTGGAGTTGGATACACCGCTCACGCAGGAGAGGCGCAAACAGATGTTTACTTATTTTGTATCCAGAAAAGACGGCATACGGGAAGGCGGGGCATACGTCTATTCGAAGGGATTATTTGGGCTTGGAATCGGGGCTGCCAGATATGACGGACTCAAGAAGGCATATGAGACACAGATCACGGAGGAAGTGGCGGAGGAAATCCGAAATGAAGTGATTCAACTCTTCCATGAGCCATTAAAAGACCATGTGGAAATGATTACGCCTTACTTTAATATGACATCAAGAAAATAGAAAGGTGGTGAAAAAGTGAACGAAATATTGGATTCCATCAAAGAAATAGATAAAATTATTTCGAACATGAGCCGGAAGCGCTGTATTCTTTACTTTCAGTCCGAGAACAGGGATATTATTGAAAAGGCGGTGAATGGTTCTGCGGCACTGCAATATCTTCTGAATCTGAAGCCGGAAGATTACGGCAAGTCTTCCGGTAATCTATTCCGCACATTGCGCAGGACAAAAAAATGCCTGAACTGTACCCAATATTATAAGCTTTCGGGCGGTGTAGGCAGGCTGGAACCCGGAAAGAACGAAACGCCGTTATTTTTTTACTTATCCGATTTCCAGACATTTGCAAAGGCGGAAGACCGCGCGCATATCATAAAAGCATTCCTGGATATGCGGGAGGAATGGGAACTGAAAAATTACAGTGAAGAACAAGGGCTTTACCTGCTTCTGTCTTCCCCTCAGTGTCTGATTCCGGACGGTTTTTCAGACTCCATCGAGCTGATCCGGGAAAAGGCAATAACGGAGCATGATCTGTTTTTCATGCTTTCCCAAAAGGTACATGAAGAAGAAAAGGCACGTGGAAGAAGATTCTATACGGACGAAGAATTGCATAGATATGCCTCGCAGCTGGCAGGTTTGACGGAGGGGCAGATCGAATCCGTTTTTGAGAGACTGAACGGACAGTTCTGTACGGCGCTGGACGCGAATCTGGCGAACTATGTCAAGGCGGAAAAGAAGAAGGAAGGGGAAAAGGATCCGACCATCCGATTTCTGGAGATTGAGAAGGAGCCCAATGTAGCCGGCCTTGGAAACTACATGGCCTGGCTGAAAGACCGTGAAGAAAGCCTTCGGCATCCGGAACAGGCGGCCAGGTTGGGAACACCGGCACCGAAAGGAGTGCTGCTCTGCGGTGTCCCGGGTACGGGAAAAACACAGATGGCAAAAGAGACTGCGTGGAGGCTGCAGGTGAATTTGATCCAGTTCGATATCGGAAGGCTCTCTTCAAAAGAATACGGTTCTTCGGAAGCGAAGATGGATCATTTCTTAAGACGTGTATGTGCAAATGCGCCTTGTGTCATGCTCATTGATGAGATTGAAAAGACCTTCCATGAAGATAAAGCCGGAGAGGGAATGCATGAGGTGAAGCTCCAGCAGTTAAGTCAGCTCCTGGACTGGATGCAGAACAGAAAGGAAAACGTACTGACATTTATTACCGCAAATAATATTGCACGGCTTCCGGTCGAACTGCTGCGTGACGGACGCATCAGCGGTCGATTTTTTGCTTTTATGCCTACACACGACGATTTGATGGCAATTTTGTGGAGTAAATTATTGCCGCTTGCGCAAAACGCAGTATTTGGCAGTACGTTTTGCAATATAATCAAGGATGCCGGCCTTCGGCTTGGGCATCCGGAAACCGATGATGATATTTCTTACCAGGCTTCTCCCATGGATGAAGTACTGGATCGTATCGTCAGGCCGGTACAGGGGAAGAGCTGGGTCAGAACCCCGTTTATGACCGGTGCGAACCTGGAAAGTTTAATTGAAAATACAAACCTTGAGTTGCTCAAAGCAGGAAAATTAGAAGGCTGTAGCGCTTCTGCCTATGCGGAGCAATTTGTGGCATGCGGGCAGTCTCAGGCATTTGTGCCCCAGGGGCAGTCCAATATGGCAGATATCGTGAATATGTGGATGTGGGCACACAAAAGCCGATATCAGGAGGTTTCGGCCAATACGCTGCTGCCCTTTGAAGCATTTCAGGACGGACGGTTTGTGGAAAAAGAACTTCCCAGACCAGGCAGCGAGTATGACAGGTATTTTCAAAGCAAACTGAAAGAGGAAATTGAAAAGGCGGCCGAACGCACCAGACAGCAGGAGGATGCGTGGAACCGATATCAGGACAGGCAGAGCGATGACAGCTCATCCGGAAAGTGAGGAACAGGTTATGGATGCGGAAAGTAAAAGAATTATAGAACAAAATACAGCTTATGTAGGGGAAATTCTGGAAGATATTTATCGCAGGCTTTCCGGACCGGTTACGGAAGAGAAGCTTGCAGAAATTTTGAAGCGTTATTTTCCGTCCGAGTCGGACGAGCGGCTCATCCAATCTTGCGGATGGCTGCGCAGAGGGATTCAAAACGGCGAGGAAACTTTTGACGAATTCGAGGAGCTTTCCGAGGAAGAGCAGGAAGCGGAGATCTTGAAGAATCTGGAAGCCTGTCTGTCAGGAATACCGGAGGAAGAACAGCACCAGAGACTGGTTCTTTTTTACCAGATTCTTTGTCATCAGTACCATCAGACGGTGGATGAAAACCTGGCGGTCTATCTTGCCGGTTTATCAACAGACAGGCTGAAACAAGACGTATCTTTCTTACTGAAACAGGAAAGCACCTGTACGGTGAATGAAATGCTGTCTGCGGTCACAGCGGAGGAAGAAAAAATTACGATTCCGGAGTCCGCTTCCCAATATTCGGATGACGAAAATGCCTGGATTATGTCTGCTGCAATTTATGCGTCGGCGAGACAAAAAGGCCATAAGACAGCAGAGCCGATGAAAATAGGGGAACAGGTCGGATTTGCCAGACGCTTTTTTACAAAGCTTGGTGAGGCGGCACGTACAAAGCTCCTTCCCATCGGCCTGGGACTTTTGGCGGCCGCGGCCGCAGGTATGACGGTGCATATGCTGATCGGATTCCTTGGATCTTCTCAACTGGCTGCTTCTGCCTTTGCCGTGGCAACGCATCTGAATCCATATGCGGTCAAGTGGATTCCGCTGTTGGTTCCGGCTGCTTATATATATGCCTCAGTTGGGGCAGGATATTGTGTCTACGAGACGACTCTGCAGATGTTAAACCGCCCGAAAGCGGAAGCGGCTGAAACCACCTTGGAAGCTCATTTCAGAACAATCCAAAATCTGGCCGATTCTATGGTGACAGATTTTTCTCAAGCAGAGTCTGAGGATGAACAGGATCTGCTGGAAGAGGATGACGTACATGAAGAGGGCGTCAGCACGGTTTTGGCGAATGGATAAGTGGGTTGGATGCTCCAAGGAGCATCCAACCGTACAGCGGGCAAGTATTTAAAGAAAATGAGTATCTTTTATATTCTCATAAAATGAGTTTTTTTATGATGATGGACCGTGATATGCTGAGGTAACAAATATAAAAGCAGGAGGAATTATAAATGTCAGACAAATTAAAAAAACTTAGCGGTACTGAGTATGAAATTCTTTCGGAACGTTTTCAGCATTACTGTGATGCTGATGAGGCGGTAAGGAAGGATATCGTGAAGAACGGCGGTGATCCGGAAAAAATACTTTCCGGTATCACATCAGGGGTGGATCGTTTTTACAAGCTTTACGAGAGTGATATGAGCAGTGAAGATATCCAGGATGAACTGGAAAATAAAATGAAGAATATGGATAAGCGGCAGCAGTATTTCTATCTGGCGAATCTGTTGACTGCCATGACTCATATGTGCGGCCGCAGCCTGGGGGAGAAGAACTGGGGGCAGATGGAGGAGGATCATGAAAGCATCCTGCATGCCATCGACAAAGGAGTACTGGATATGGATTCTGATACGGTTCAGGAGGATATCGACGAGATGCTGGACCTGATCACGGAACAAATCCAGCAGGCATCTGTTTTAATTATCAAGAACCCTCGTTACGAAGAACTACAGCAGGCATGTATGGAAGAAGAGATGGACCAAGTAAAAGCTCTGGCAGTAAATACACGTGAGGCAGCGGTGAATATGGCGGCCGCATTGTATACACTTCATGCGGAAAAGAAACTTTCTTCCCTTGGAAAGGGAGCGATCCAGCCGGAAGACTTTGGCGTGATGGCCGCGTCTTCGCTGGAAATGGATGCGGCGGTAAAAGATGCCGCGGCGAGTGGCTCCTGGTCCGTGGCAAAAGATATGATTGCAAAAGCGAGCAAGGCAGCGGTGACTCTGCTTGTGGCCTCGCCTGTGCTGGCAGAGGGCGCTCTCTTTCTCTGGCTCCTCAGTATACTGGCCAGCTTTTCCAATGTTGTGCTATTAATCGGAGGGGCGATTGTATTTATCAATCTCAAGGCAAGAATGGATCAGGTCAAAGAACAGCTTCAGCCGCTCTTCAGAGCCGGCGCGCGCATTGTGGATGCGACTTTGGACAAGGTACACAGCGTATATTCCCGTGTTGCCGCCTGGACAGACGTGAATGTTGTTCCGCGCGTATTGCCCTTATGGAAACAGTGCAGCGGTTTTGTAATGAACCGTATCATCCGTCCGGCGGCAGCATGGCTGCTCAGGGCAAAGAACGTTGTCGAAGAAAAGACATCCGCGGTATTCCAAAAAGCCCGGGATGCGGCCAGAAGGCTGATGCAGGGCACGGAGGAGGAGGCTGACATGGAAGTCTCGGAAGAAGAGATCCTGGAGCCGGCGGAAGAGGAAGCAGAAGAGGAAACGGAAGAGGAAACAGAACGGGAAACGGAAGAGGAAGCAGAACGGGAAACGGAAGACAGATCGGAGGAGGAAACAGAACAGGAAACGGAAGATATATTGGAAGAGCAGGAAGAAGCTGCCTGCCTGACAGGAGAGTGACGTAGATGGCAGGGGCTGAAAAGAAAATACGAAATTATATGGATGCGGTGTTTCCGATCCTGTATATCCATACTTCCGAGGTAGAAAAGGCAAAACAGGCTGTCAGGCGGGCCATTGAAGATGATAAGAGAATTGAGTGCCTGGTGTGGGACGGGACGGATCGGGTCTGTGATCTCCGTTTCGGTATCATAGACGCATATTCGAAGGAGATGCTGGGGGATAATCCCAGTCTGGAAGATATACTGGATGAACGTATATACTATGATGCAAATCGCCATGTTTTTATTCTGGAGAATATCGATACGTTTATCCGGGAACCGGAGATCACAGCACGGCTGAAAAAGTTTGCGGAGCAAATCCGTGTGGGAAATATCGAAGCAACGATCTTCATCATATCCCCTGTATTGCAGATTGTCCCGGAACTGGAGAAATATATCACGGTAATGGAACTGGATTATCCGGATGATGCAAAGATCAGGAGTATTGTACAGGAGCTTTGCAAAGAACAGCAGATCAGTATGTCAGAGGAGCTGCTGTCGGATTTTGTATATGCGCTCAGAGGGCTGTCGGAATTTGAGATTGAGCAGATCGTCCAATTGGCCTGTTCTCAGGCGGAGGGGTTGGACAAATCACATATTTCTCTGATATTTGAGCAGAAGAGGCAGATTATCCAAAAAGCAGGAATCCTGGAAATGGTGCCGCTGAAAGAAAGCCTTGAGGACATCGGGGGGCTGGAAAATCTAAAAGACTGGCTGCGCCGCAAGGAAAAGGTTCTGTCCAGAATGGATGAAGCAATAGAATTCGGTGTGGATATGCCAAAAGGGATATTGATTGTGGGAGTTCCCGGCTGCGGAAAGAGCCTGAGCGCCAAAGCAGCGGCACGGCTTTTCAATGTACCGCTGCTGAGGCTGGATATGGGGCGGCTGCTGGGAAAATATCTGGGAGAATCCGAGGAAAATATGCGCAAGGCGATCAGGCTGGCCGAGGCGCTTGCGCCCTGTGTACTGTGGATTGACGAACTGGAAAAAGCGTTCGCGGGGATTGAGGGCGGAAGCTCCGGGGGTGAAGTTGCTACCCGGCTGTTTGGCAGCTTTTTAACATGGACGCAGGAGAAGGAGTCGGCAGCGTTTGTCGTGGCCACTGCCAATGATATTACGATGCTGCCGCCTGAGATGATGCGCAAAGGCCGTTTTGACGAGATCTTTTATGTAGGACTCCCGAACGAGGAGGAAAGGAGTAAAATCTTTGAGATACATATCAAAAAGCGGCGCAAAAAAGATCTTCCAAATATTCGGCTTGAGGAACTGGTGAAAGAGACAAAGGGATACAGCGGCGCAGATATAGAAGGCGTTGTGAGGGAGAGTGTGGAAAAAATTTTTGTGGAGGGCAAAGACAAACTGGAAACAGAAGATATACATAATGTCATTAAGGATACGCACAGCCTGAATGAAATCATGCACAGGAAGATTGATAACATCAAGAAAAAATGTGAAGAACACAAATTAAAAAAAGCCACAAAAGAAGGGAAGGATTAAGATGCCGGAAAACAGCGGAGAAAATACCCTGACCCGGGGACAGGTTATGGACGGAGATGATATGCAGGCATTGCATGGCATTTTCAATGATTTTGTAAAAGAATATATAGATAAACCGGAAAAGCAGACTGACGAGGAATGGCTGCGGAACCGTCTGTTGACGGAACTGCCGGAATTGTCTCCGGATTTCGCTGCCAGGCAGAGCCGGGAAGCAATAGAAGCCATTCAAGTTTATGATAAAAATCTCGCAGATCTGCTGCAGGGCAGGCGTCAGGGAAAAACTTTTACGGAATGGTTCACCGCGCAGGTGAGGAAATCTTCTGCCGGTAAGAAAAACAGTGAAGTTGCAGCCCGGCTGACGATCTTATATTCATCGGTGGAAGAGACTGCGGTGCCAGTTCAAGAAGAGGCCGCGCAGAATCAGACATTGCCTTCGCCGGAGGAATCATTGGAATGGACGGACGCGGAGCTTAGTCAGCTTGCAAAAATGACGGGCAGGCAGCTGGTACAGGCAGGGGCACGAAGCGTAGTTCAGTTTACGGAATATGATCCGGAGTACGAAACGGAGAAATCGGTAAAGATAGAAGAGGCAGTAGCTCTGGCATTGACGACAGGCAGGGATACGGGATTAAAGGCCGCCGCCGCCGGCGCTCTGGCGGTGGCGGCAAAAAGACAGGTGATTCAGGTTGTCCATGAAGAGGTGCCAGTGGCCGCCTATGCGAACATTGCGTGTATGTCTGTGGAAAACGCGAAAACCGCAGTGCAAGTGGCAGACCATAAGATCACGGAAGCCGAAGCAGGAGGCCGGATGATCGCTAACTTTCTTACTGCAGCTACCAGTACCGTCTGTGAAACGGCTGGTGCCATGCTTGGCACGATCGCGTTTAGCGAGATTCCGTTTATTGCTCCTCTGGCAGGCAAATTAGGGGCAAAGCTGGGAAAACAGGTAGCGAAAGCAGCGGGACCCCAAATTGAAGCAAAGGTGAGGAAAGCCAATGGTCCCATTGCAAATTCTGTAAAGCGAATGGTGAAAAAGGCGGGGGATACAGTCGTCACCACAAAAAATAAAGTGGTAAATAAAATAAAAGTGTTAAAGTCCTCTTTGGAGAAAAAATTATTTGGATAGGAGATGAGAAGCATGGCAAAGGTTATTAGATTTCCGTTGATTGTGGCAGATGATTACCCGGCAAGAAGTCTGGAAGAGCTGCGGAAATATTTTAGTTTGGAGAAAGTTTTGGAGTATTACCACAAAGACCATCGGCTTCTGACGTGGTTGGACCATCGCGGACTGGAGGACGAAGCAGAAGCAATTCGGGCATTGGACGACAGCGCAGCGGATTTTCAACTGCGGATATGTGAGATTTTCCAGGTTGAGTATACCGGCACAGTTGACGAGAAAGAAATAAAGAAGCAGATGGAACGGCGGAAGATCCTGAAAGAATTGACGGATGAGCCGGAATTCCATAAGAATGTAGGGTTGATTGCGTTCAATCAGGAAGAATTAGCCGAACTGGTGATAGATGAAGGGGAGACTAAGGTATACCTTTGCCAGAAAGAGGGGGAAGACTTTACATTTACGATTCCAGGCTCCCGCAAAGGGGTTACATATATCGGAATTCCATGCAAAGACCGGAAGCCCAGGGTCCGAGTCAGCGGGAATGCTTTGGACAGGCTGGATGAACTGGAGATTCAGATCCAGTCCTGTGAAGTAGAAGAGCAAAAACAGCAGGAAACAGATGAAGCCGAGGAAAGAACAGACGGATTGCTGGAAAAGTTTTTTGACACTTTGTTCCAGGAAGAACAGTCGAAACCGGGGACGGGGAGCGTTCGCAGAGTGGTGAATGTCCGAATCAGAGGGACACAGGGACTGCCGGTGGAGAAAGCGATAGAGGGAAACGAGAAGGAAATCAGAGAAGGCATCGCGCTTCTCGTTCAGGAAGTACTGGCGGGCCAGGCATTTGTTTCGGAAATAGAGCTTACAGCCGCATCAGGAAGTATCCCTAAATGCAGGATAAAACCGCAGCCGGATGCAATATCAATGACCAGAGTCAAAGGCGTACACATTGACAGAGGCAGCGATGGCAGCAGGCATATTTATATAGATTTGGTCCATCCGGTAAAATTGAATCACAGGAAGTATCGAACCATTCCGATTTTATCCGTAGGGGTGTATGAAAAACTGGATCTGCTGGAAGGAAGTGAGATTGAAGTTTATTGCTTTGAAAATTTGATACCGGCAGTCCGGGTGGATGAGAGGGGCATGGGAAGAACACTTCGGTGTCCACACTGCGGCAGTAGATTCACGGTCAGGGATGGATCGATATTTTGTGAGAATCCTGTTTGCTTTGACCGCTTGCATGGAAGGATTTTCAGACTTTTGGAAGCAATTGGACTCAAAGAGTATGATCAGACTTTTGTACAGTCACTTTTGACAAAACTTCCGGTAAAAGCTCTAAAAGATGTATTTGAAATTGATACGGATATGATTGAACGGCATGGAATTACAGATGAAAAATTCAAGTCCTTTCCGGATGATTTACGCAAAGCGATATCCGATACGGCAGATTATATTATACTCGGAAAGCTGGGGATTCCTGATTTGGGTGTAAAACGGGCGGGCTTTTTGACGAAGAAATGCCGTGCGGCTGCTTCCTATAAAAATATGGAATTATGGAATTATTTGTATTCGGAATTTTCGGATAAAGATGTGGAAGATTCATTAGGAAATGGTGATATTAGTGATAATATTCAACGTTGGCTGTGGTGTGACAGACGTTCTATGAAAGTATTTCGTGACGATATATTTGCGGTTTATCAATATATTTGCAATGTTGGTGATGAACCAAGAAGTCGAGAGGAACTCGAATTGAGGGAAATCAGGGATATTTTGACTCCAGGAGCGTATGTTGGAATTGGTAATATAGCCGATGAGGAAGTCGAGAAAATATTCCAAAAAGAAAGGTTTCAGTATGCAAGATATCGTAAAGAAGGGTGGTCAATAATGAAAGCATTGATTGTCGGAGCTGAGAAAAGTAATAATAGTATGGTTATATATGCCAGGGAACATTCTATTCCCATCTTTACGCTCGATGAGTTCCGCCGTGCATTTGAAAAATAAGCTTTCTTGGGGGGGAGTCGTACATTTGGAACATGTGGTATTTATGGCGAAAGTTTAAAAATGCTATTGCCGCAATGATTTTTATATTCTCATCAAATGAAATAATTTATGATTATAGACCATGATATGCTTAAATTGCAAATATAGAAGGGATAAAAAAATCTTTAGGGTATGTGATGATGTGAAATGATTAGGGTGATAAAAATAGCAGCAAATATATATGAATTGGAGATAGAAGCAAAGTAAGCCTTTAAGAAACAGAATTATAAAGAGACCGCCATATTAAAGCGCGAGCGTGCGGAAGTTTACTGGTCAGTGGGCGATGAGCGCACGGCTCATCCTTCGGAGTGCAGTTTATTTTACAATTTCACAAAATGGTAGTATTCTATTGGTATGAACGAAAAGACGAAACAACGCGATTGCCCTTGGGATAAAGGAGGATGACATTGTCGTGACGGTTCTTCTGCATGATGTGTGTGAGGATACTTCGACACGGACTGAGGCTCTGCCCTTCCCTTCCTCGTTGGCACAGAACGGGCTAAGTTTATGCAGCATCCGGAGCTGGCAAGCAAGCTGCTGTAGACAGGCGGTCAGATACTCATAGAGGGGAATCACTGGGGCGATACCTGCTGGGGAGTGGATAGTCATACCGGGCAGGGGGAGAACCACCAGAGCAGAATCTTGATGAAGATAAGGGGAGAACTGCAAGAAAAAGATATTGCCACATAGAGATATAGAAAAGAGGCGAGTACGATGGGAAGCAAAAGGAAATCTCCAATTGAGCGGGAGCTGGAACGAATATCTCGGGAAGAAACCAAACTTTACAAACAGGCGAAGAGATATTCTCCGGCAAAATGGAAAGACACGCTGGAAAATAAGATTCCGGAAAAAGTCTATGACAATCTGAAAAAAGCATTTTGCAAGGCATTTGAGTTGGTATTTGAAAAAGGAACCGTACTTATAGAGAAAACCTATCAGAAGGAGGAACTGGAAAAGGAATTCCAGGTGCGGGATTATGCGGTGGACTTAAAAAAGAATTCCGGAGAGCTTCGAAAAATGAAATCCAACATCGGACAAAATAATCTGCTGAATCTGGCTGTCAGCACAGCGGAAGGGGTAGGTCTCGGTGTGCTGGGAATCGGACTTCCGGATATCGTACTTTTTGTATCTATGATTCTCAGAGGGACCTATGAGACTGCGCTTCAATACGGTTTTGATTATGAAGCGGCAGAGGAAAAAATGTTTATATTGAAATTGCTGGAAAATTCCATGCGAAAAGGCGAGGACTGGATCGTCTGCAACGAGGCGATAGACGGAATGTTGTATTCTCAGCTTACGCAGCCAACCTCGGAAGAAATGAAAGCACAGTTTCGCCGTACGGCAGATGCATTTGCGGTTGATATGCTGCTTGCAAAATTCATTCAGGGACTTCCGGTGATCGGTATCGTGGGAGGGGTGACGAACCCGGTTTATTATGGTAGAATCTTAAAATATGTACAGCTTAAATATCGAAAAAGATATCTGTTAAAGAAAATGCTGTAGATAAAGGTTGCCTGAAACAGTTCCTATTTTGATTTTGCAAAGAGATTAAAGACGGAATTACAAGGAAATGCTATTACAATACCTTGTGGAAGGGCCGGGTTACTGTTCACACGGTGTCGTGCACTTGCTGCACGGCATCCGGCCAATACAGTGATGGGGCGGGCATCCGGCTCCTCGTCTTCAGGCGACTTTCCAATGAGCCGGATGCCGTTACTGTGAGCACCCGGTCAGGGTGTGAACAATAACAGGACAGGATGGCCATATAAGGGATGTCATCGGATATTTTGAGAATGGAGAGAAATATGGGTAAAATAGAAGGAATAAAAATTCAGAACTACGGAGTTTTAAAAGACATCGTACTCGGAAAGACAAGAACCCATCAGAGGACCCGCGCACTTGGAAATCTGGTTACTGTGATTGGGAAAAGCGGGAATGGAAAAAGCACTTTGGCGGACGCTTTTGGATTTATAGCAGACTGCCTGGAAATAGGAGTGGAGGCGGCCTGCGACGCGAACAATCGAGGAGGATTCGAAAGGTTGATTTCCCAGGGGGCTGAAGAACCGATTTTATTTGAATTGTACTACCGGGAGTCACATAAAACACGGCCGATTACTTATGAACTGGAAATTGATTTAGATAAAACAGGGCGCCCTTATGTCAAAAGAGAGAGGCTCCGTCAGCGGGTAGAAAAGCATGGATGGCCAAGAACGTTTATGTATCTGCAGGAAGGTTCGGGATATGCATTTGAGGGAAACGATGACGAAGGGCAGGATGACGACGGCAGCATCACCGGAAAAAAGGTAGAGGTACAGCTTTCTGATATTCGGCGGCTTGGAATAGTAACTTTGGGAGCCATGAAGCAGTATGACCGTATCGAAAAATTTCTGAATTTTTTGAAAAGCTGGTATCTTTGTTATTTTTCCCCAGATGCAGCAAGAAAATTGCAGACTGCGGCGCCGCAGGCATATTTGGACAGGATTGGAAGCAACATCAACAATGTTGCACAATACATGTATCGGGAGAATAAGAGGGAATTTGAGAAAGTTTTACAAGAAATTCAATCCAAACTTCCCGAAATCGAAAAGATTGAGCCGCAGAAATTTGAAAATGGTCAAATGATGCTCCGTTTTTATGAAAAAGGTTTTGAACGTCCGTTTTATTCTCAAAGAATATCCGATGGAACCTTGAAGCTTTTTGCGTATTATCTGCTGATGCATGAAAAAAATCCGCGGCAGCTCGTGTTTATAGAAGAACCGGAGAACGGTTTATATCACCATTATTTGGGTGAGCTTGCGGAAGAAATGAGAAACAATGTTGGAAGCGGGTTCGCAAAGCAATTATTTATCACAACCCACAGCCCATTTTTTGTAAATGCTTTGGGACCGGATGATGTATGGGTTTTAACAAAAAATAATATTGGCTGTTCTGAGATAAAACGAGCTTCGGATTATGCTTTTGTAAAGGAATTAGCAGAAGAGGGAGTAGCAGTTGGCGACATGTGGTACAGCAAATATTTTGAAAACGCGGAGGAATAAATGTATTTTCAGTTTCTTATAGAGGACAGATCGACAAACATATTAGTGGAACATGTAATGGAAAAATTGTCGAAGCAGTATATAGAAAAAAATATTGTCTGGAATATAAAGCCTTTTGGAGGAATTGGGCATTTGGGCAAAAAAGGAAGCGGATTAGAGCGAAAGACAGGGCAGCTATTGAATGATCTCCCGATGTTTTTGAGAGGGTTTAGCAAAGTGCTGCAGAGCATGGAAGATTCTGCATTGATCATTGTTCTGGACAATGATCAAAGGGATGTGCAGCAGTTTAGACGAGAATTAGAGAATGTGGCAATTTCGAATATAGTATTATGTGATTACGTATTTTGTGTGGCAGTAAAAGAAATGGAGGTATGGCTGTTGGGTGATTCCAGGGCAATCAGAGAGGCATACCCTGATGCAAAAATGCAGTTTATGAAAAAATATGAACAGGATGGTATTTGTGCGACGTGGGAGGTATTGGCAGATATTGTATATCCGAAAGGTTATCTTAAGCTTAAAAGGAAAGCTGATGGAAATTATATGGAGATTGGAAAAGCGAAATGTGAGTGGGCTGATAAAATAGGGAAGTGCTTACATTTGCATGAAAACAAATCCCCCAGCTACCAATATTTTATCGGAGAATTAGAAAGAAGAATTCTTGCTGATTGACTTCAATCATTGGGCGGATTCGTTGCAATTCGCAGCCTTGTGTAACAAACATTGCATCACCCTCCTTTCTTCTGTCCGGAGGAAGAAATATTCTGCGCAATCTGTATCAGTTATTTTTCTGTTACTGTTCATTCCCCAGCCAATCACCACGCTGATTGGCTGGGAGGATGCATGCCGCGCCTTGAATAGAATTCAGCCCCTCGCCGAAGGCGACTTAAAATGGGCTGAATTCGTTACAGTTCGCTGGCTGGCCAGTGAACTGTAACATTTTTCTACAACTCCTTATTTTAAATTTATAATTTCCTATTGACAAATAAGTAGTTTTATGGTTATATGAACATATGAGCAATTGATCATATGTATTTGTATAATCTGGAGGGGCATTATGGAAGAAGGAATCATAAAAGATAACAGGATTTTGCAGCAGGGCGGGAAGCATTCCCGACGCGGCCATGAAGAACATCATTCCCATCACGACCACGATCATGAAGGACATCATTCGCATTATGACCATGATCACGACTATGAAGAGTATCATCCGTATCACGATCATGACCATGAAGAACATCATTCCCACCACGGCCATAGCCATGAGGAGCATGATCATGAGCATGAGGGACATCATCATGAAGAGCATCATCACGAGCATGGAGACCATTGCGGCTGCGGTCATGACCATGACCATGCGGGTCACACGCATGAGCCGGTAGAACGGCGCCCGGTGAATCATGCGTTCGACGGTGTGAAGAAGCAGATATACACGATCGAGAACCTTGGCTGTGCCAACTGTGCGGCGAAGATGGAACGGAAGATCCAGGAGCTGCCTCAAGTAGAATTCGCGAATCTGATCTATGCCACAAAGCAGCTGCAGATCGTGACGAATACCGATGAAGAACTTCTGAGCGTATTTCAGGAGATCTGCTCTTCTATTGAAGACGGTGTCGTGGTGACAAAACAGGAGGCGAAGCAGGCGGCTTCGGAGCGAAAAGCGGCAGAGAAGGAAAAAGCACGGGAGAACCGAAAGGATATCTGGGAGCTGGGAATCGGCGCGGTACTGATGGCAGCAGGAATCGTGACAGAGCATGATTACACGCCGATATCGGCAATTCTGCTGATTATTGCGTATCTTGTGCTGGGCAGACATGTTCTGCTGACGGCCGGAAGGAATCTGACAAAGGGTCATGTGTTTGATGAGAACTTTTTGATGAGTATTGCTACATTGGGGGCTTTTGCAATCCAGGATTACATGGAGGCAGTAGGAGTGATGCTCTTCTACCGTATCGGGGAGCTGTTTGAAGACATTGCTGTTGCCCGCAGCAGGAGCCAGATCATGGATGCCGTAGACCTGCGTCCCGAAGTGGTTCATCTGATAGAGGACGGAGACGTGCGGACAATCCCTGCAGAACAGGCCGTGCCAGGCAATATTGTGCTTGTCCGTCCCGGCGACCGGATTCCTCTGGACGGAACCATTACGGAAGGGGAGAGCCGGATCGATACGTCTCCGGTCACAGGGGAGCCTGTTCCGGTGGCGGTAGGAATCGGAGACAGCGTGATATCCGGCTGTGTAAACACCTCCGGTCTCTTGAAAATCCGAGTGGAAAAAGCGCTGGAAGATTCGATGGTAACCAAGATTCTGGATTCCGTGGAAAATGCGGCTGCAAGCAAGCCAAAGATCGACCGCTTTATCACACGTTTTTCCAGAATATATACGCCCATCGTAGTGGCGCTGGCAGTTGCGACAGCGGTGATTCCTTCCCTGATAACAGGGGAATGGGAATACTGGATATATACGGCGCTCACATTTCTGGTGATCAGCTGCCCATGCGCATTGGTACTGAGTGTCCCGCTTGCGTTCTTCTCCGGAATCGGAGCCGGTTCCAAACTGGGTATCTTATTTAAGGGCGGCATTGCAATTGAAGCACTTCAGGCTGTCAAGGCCGTTGTCATGGATAAGACAGGAACGATCACCGAAGGTAATTTTGAACTTCAAAAAATCATTCCGGCCGAAGGATTTCGGGAAGAACAGGTACTTGCCCTGGCAGGAGCCTGTGAACAGAATTCTACCCATCCTATTGCCGCCAGCATTATGGCGGCTGTGGAAAAAATGGGAATCACACTTAAGCGCCCGCAATCCGTAAAAGAAATCGCAGGAAAAGGGGTGGAAGCAGTCACAGAAGAAGGAACACTCCTTTGTGGTAACCGGGCACTTCTTGCGGATTCCGGCATAGAACTCGGAGAACTCAGAACAGAGGGCTATGGAACACAGGTGCTTCTTGCGGTCAATGGTTATTACGCCGGCTCATTGATCATCGCAGATACGGTAAAGGAAGATGCCAAAGCTGCCGTTTCCGCGATAAAACGGCAGGGAATCGTGACAGCGATGCTGACCGGAGATGCCGAAGAAACTGCCCGTTCCGTCGCAGCCGAGACAGGGATCGATGAAGTCCATGCAAAGCTCCTTCCCGGGCAGAAGCTTCAGGAGCTTACCCATATCCGAAACACACACGGCAGTGTAATGTTCGTAGGCGACGGCATCAATGATGCTCCTGTGCTGGCAGGCGCAGATGTGGGAGCCGCCATGGGAAGCGGGGCGGACGCGGCGATAGAAGCCGCAGACGTAGTATTTATGAATTCTGCCATGAGCGCAATTCCTCAGGCTTTATCGATTGCCCGCTCAACCGGCCGGATCGCGTATCAAAATGTAATCTTCGCACTGGTCATCAAAGCGGCGGTCATGGTACTTGGCCTGGCTGGACTGGCTAATATGTGGATGGCGGTATTCGCAGACACCGGCGTAGCCATGCTCTGCATCCTGAATTCCATCCGTATCCTCTATAAAAAATAATGCAATGACAAAAACAGCAGACTTTGAATCCGTCTGCTGTTTTGTATTTATACGACGCCGGTATATGAGCAAGAATAGCCGCAAAACGGCGGAAAAGCACCGAGGCCGGATGCCGTTACTGTGAGCACCCGGTCAGGGTGTGAACAGTATTACAGTTTCCTAAGCAATGGTAAAGGCGTTTTTTAGCCAGCGATCAGAGTCAGGGAGTGAACAGTGTTACAGTTTCCTGGCCAGCCAGCGAACTGTAAACCGTAATAACAGTAACGCTTGACCCGTCTGCGTATTTCACGTATAATAAAGTCTGGTAAAGGAGAATGAATATATGGATAAGATAGAAGTGGAACATTGCGATTTTGTGCATGTTCATGAAGATATTGTAAAAGATGTCCGGGAGCATATGCCATCCATAGAAAAGCTTCAGGAACTGGCAGAGTTCTTCAAAGTATTTGGGGATTCTACCCGGATCCGCATCCTGTGTATTTTGCTCCAGGGTGAGATGTGCGTCTGCGATCTGGCACAGACCCTGGATATGACCCAGTCCGCCATTTCCCATCAGCTCCGCATGCTGAAGCAGATGAAGCTGGTCACGAATCGCCGTGAGGGAAAGACCGTGTTCTATTCCCTTGCGGACGGACATATCAAGACGATTATCAATCAGGGAATGGAGCATATACAAGAGTAGCATATGACAAAGGAAGTGAAGGTCAGATTCATTGAGCTTGCCGTGGGAGCCGCGCTCTGCATTGGGCTCTTTGCCGCGGAGCAATATGACTACTGGGGGCTTGCGGTAACGGAAGAAGTCAGGCAGGTCCTGATTCTCCTGACATATGGGGTACTTGCGGCAGACGCCTGCTGGCAGGTTCTCAAGAAACTGAGACGTCGGAAGCTCTTTGAGGAAAATATGCTGATGCTGCTGGCTACGGGCGGAGCCTTGGCGATAGGAAGGCACGGGGAAGCGACAGCCGCAATGCTGTTCTTTCATATCGGGAAACTGATCGAATCCATTTCATTGCACCATACCAAGCAATCGATCGCAAGGTTCATGGACATTCGCCCTGTGTATGCGAATCGAAAAAGAGGCATGGGAGAAGAGAACGTAAAGCCTGAGGAATTGAGACCGGGACAGATCATAGTTATCCGCCCCGGAGAGAAGATTCCGGTGGATGCGGTGGTGACCCGCGGTTTTAGTAATATTGATGAGAAAGCGCTGACAGGAGAATTTGAGCCCAGGAGTGTCAGCATGGGGAGCAGGATATACAGCGGGAGCATTAATCAGGACAGCCTCCTGGAGGCGCGCGTGACCCGGGTATACGAGGAGTCAGCAGCGGCAAAGATTTTGAATATGGTGGAAGAAGCCTTAAAAAATAAAGGTGAAAGCGAAAATGCGGCGGAAAGGTTCACACGATTTTACAGTCCGGCCGTGACTTTACTGGGAATCCTGGTGATGGTGCTTCCGCCTGTGCTTTTTCTGGGACAGGACTTGGAAAAATGGGTTTACCGGGGCTTGATCTTTCTGGTAGCGGCATGTCCATGCGGTCTGCTGGTCTCGGTGCCGATCGCATTTTTAGCGGGAATCGGAGCGGCCTCCCGGCAGGGGATACTGATCAAAGGAGGCAATTATCTGGAGACACTGTCTCAGACAGAGACATTTATTTTCGATAAGACAGGGACATTGACAGAAGGCTCATTTGGAGTGAAGGAAATCTGTCCTCGTGGGATCAGGGCGGCTCAGCTTCTGGAGACCGCAGCTTACGCAGAGGCTTATTCCAGCCACCCGATTGCGCAGTCCCTGCGTGACGCTTTTGAAAAAGGAATCGATACATCCAGAATCGGGTATGTACAAGAACATCCCGGACTGGGAATGGAGGCAATCATTGACGGAACCCGGGTATTTGCCGGAAATTCCAAATTGATGAAGCTTCTGGGTATGGATCACTACGAAGTGCGGGGCAGCGGCACTGCGGTTCATGTTACCGCAGGCCGGAAATATGTCGGATATGTGCTGATATCGGATCAGATTCGAAAGGATGCCGAAGATACGGTTCGCTGGCTGCTGCAGCACCATATGGAAGTCATGATGCTGACAGGGGATCATGAGCTTGCGGCAAATGAGGTGGCAAAAAGCCTTGGCATTGAGTATGTTTACGCGAACCTGATGCCCCAGGACAAGGTCGCTCAGATGGAGGAAATCATGAGTGAGCAGCTTGAGGCGGAAAAGCTGGCATTTGTCGGGGACGGGATCAATGATGCACCGGTTCTTGCGCGGGCGGACATCGGGATTGCTATGGGAGGACTTGGATCAGATGCGGCTCTGGCCGCGGCAGACATCATTCTGATGGAGGACGAGCCGTCTCGGATTATCAATGCCATCCGTATTTCCAGGGGGACGGTACGCGTAGTCAAGGAGAATCTGCACTTTGCGGTCTTTATCAAGATGATTCTCCTGGTGCTGGCTTTTTTAGGCGGGATCTCCATGCAGAACGCGATCATCGCGGACATGGCCGTGCTGCTGATCAATCTTTTGAATTCATTCTGGGTTTTGAAGTATCCGTATGAAAACGTATAGACTGCATCAGCAGTCTCCATTAACGAAGTCAATATTCATGGGATTGCGGTCGTATGAGCAGATACATCTGTGAAAGGACGGAACAGACAGGGATAAGGAGTTTGTATTCATGAGAACTAAGAAAATAGGATATCTGGTTTTGGCCGCCGCGGCGGCATGTTTTCTGACAGCTTGTACAAACGATATAAAGGAAGGAACAAAACTGCTGGAGCAGGGAGAACTCCAGAAGGCGGCGGCAGCTTTTGAGCAGGCGGCAGAGGATGCGGAAAAGGAAGGGAAAAATGCTTCCGAGGCTTACCGTGGACTCGGAATGGCCTGTTATGCTCAGGAAGATTACGAAGGAGCCAGGGAAAATCTTCGGAAAGCTTTGGAGGAAGGCGGTCTGGAAACCCCCGTTATCTACAATCTCATCGGTGTCTGCTCCATGAAGCTGGAAGATTATGACGGCGCGCTTGCTGCCTTTGACCAGGGTGTCGGACTTCCGGAGAGCGGGTTGGTCTCCGAAGGGACTAAGGAGGAACAGACAGCAGATTACAGCGAAGTACTCCGGGAAATGAAATTCAACCGTGTTGTCTGCTATGAAAAAAAACTGGATTGGGAAAATGCGAAAGCTGCCATGGCAGAATATGCCAGCCTCTATCCGGATGATACGGAGGCACAGAAGGAAGCAGAATTTCTAAGTACACGGTGAGGGGCCATATGAAAAAATCATACCAAATCACGGAATTTTGCCATGATTTTCTGCAGGATTATATTATGGAAAATGACTGTTGTGTGGATGCAACGGCAGGAAATGGCAATGATACGGAGTTCTTATGCCGGATGACCGGACCGGGCGGCAGGGTCTATGCATTTGATATCCAGAGAGAGGCTCTGGAGCACACCAGAAATAGACTGAAAGACGCGGGACTTCTGGATCGGGCAGTTCTGATTGAAGACGGGCATGAGCACATGGCGGAACACGTAAAAGAATCGGTGTCGGTGATCGTATTTAATTTCGGCTATCTGCCGGGTGGAGATCATCGGATTGCCACAAAAGCGGAGACGAGCATTGCGGCGGTCGGCCAGGGGTTGGATCTGTTAAAGCCGGGCGGGATCATGAACCTGTGCATTTACAGCGGAGGCGATACCGGGTATGAAGAGCGTGATGCTCTGCTGCGTTTTCTCAGGGGGTTGGATCCAGGGGAATGGCTGGTCATTGTCAGCAGTTATTATAATCGGAACCATGATCCGCCGCTTCCGGTATTTGTGATCCGGTTGAAATGAGGAGCTTTCGTATGGCACTGCATGAATAGCCGAGAAAATATCTCTCACTGTTTACAAAGCTGAGGCAGGTATTGCGGTATTCCGGAGCAAAGAAAAGGATGGAGAAGGTCTATGGAATTGTATGATCTGAAGCAGGAAGAAGAGAGGTTCATCCTGGTAGGGATTCAGCCGGGCGGCAATGAGCCGGCTGAGGAATCGCTGGATGAACTGGAAGATCTCGCAGAGACGGCAGGAGCCGCAGTTGCGGGGCGTCTGATCCAGAGCCGGGAGTCCATGCACCCGGTGACGTATATAGGAAAAGGAAAAATAGAAGAACTGAAGGAACTGATCTGGGAGCAGGATGCATCCGGAATCATCTGTGATGATGAGCTTTCTGCCGTGCAGCTAAACAATCTGCAGCAGGAACTGGAATGCAAGGTCATTGACCGGACGCTGCTGATCCTGGATATTTTTGCCGCCCATGCGGTCTCGGGTGAAGGAAAGATCCAGGTGGAACTGGCCCAGCTCCGCTACCGGGCGGCGCGTCTGACCGGCCTTGGAAATTCTCTGTCCCGTCTGGGCGGAGGAATTGGGACAAGAGGCCCTGGTGAGAAAAAGCTGGAGATGGACCGGCGGCTGATCAGGGAGCGGATCAGCCGTTTGAAGCAGGAATTGAAAGCGGTAGAGCAGCACCGGGAACTGATCCGCGCACGGAGAAACAAGTCACAAATCAAAGTGGCGGCTTTGGTGGGATACACCTCGGCCGGGAAGAGCAGTATCGAGAACGCGCTGACCGATGCCGGGATCCCAGAGGATGCGATGCTGTTTTCTACACTGGACACCACGACACGAATGCTGGAACTGGAAGGGAGGCAGAAGATTCTGCTGACAGATACGGTAGGATTTATTCGAAAGCTGCCCCATCATCTGATCGAGGCATTCAAGAGTACGCTGGAAGAGGCAAGGTACGCGGATATTATTGTCCATGTAGTGGACGCGGCAAATCCACGTATGGATACGCAGATGTATGTGGTATATGAAACCTTGCGTCAGCTTGGAGTGGAAGGAAAGCCGGTGGTTACACTTTTCAACAAGCAGGATTTGCTGACCGAACCGGAGCATTTTCGGGATTTTCAGGCAGACTATACGATACCTGTTTCTGCGAAGACCGGGCAGGGGCTGGATGAATTGAGGAAGGTACTGCTGGAGATTATCCAAAAGGAACAAATTTATATAGAGAGGCTGTATCCGTTTTCGGATGCGGGCAAGCTTCAGCTGATCCGTAAGAACGGGCAGCTACTGGAGGAGGAATATATTCCGGAGGGGATCGCGGTAAAAGCATATGTACCGGAAGAGATTTATGGAAAAATCTGAAAGACTCTTCGGCATCAGGCTTTCTGAGGGGGATTACATTTAAAAGAATACGAGGGATGCTTTTATGTTATCAAAATTCAGTGTAAAAAAGCCATATACCGTAGTTGTTGCGGTAGTCCTGGTTCTGATCCTGGGCTTTGTGTCATTTGATAAGATGACGGTGGATCTGCTGCCGGACATGAACCTGCCCTATGCGGTTGTTATGACGACCTATCCGGGGGCCAGTCCGGAAGAGGTGGAAGCTACGGTCACGAGGCCGGTGGAACAGGCTATGGCGACCATCAGCAATATTAAAAATGTAAGTTCTTCCTCCATGGAAAATGCATCGACTGTCATTCTGGAGTTTGAGCAGACCTCCAATATGGATTCTGTGACGATTGAGATGCGGGAAAGCCTGGATCAGATCAAAGGCTACTGGCCGGATACGGTGGGAAATCCGATCATCATGAAACTGAATCCTACCATGCTGCCGATCATGGTTCCGGCGGTCAGTGTGGAAGGGGCGGAGGCTGCGGAGACGACCAGAATCATCAAGGAAGAAGTCCTGCCGGAGCTGGAAAGCCTGGAAGGTGTGGCGTCTGTCAATATGTTCGGTGATGTGGAAGAGACGATCCGTGTTACGATCAAGAAGGCCAAACTCAGCAGTGTAGATGCCAGCGTGCAGAATCAATTGGACAGGCAGTTCAAAGAAGCGGAGGATGCGCTGGCTGACGCGAAAGCGCAGGTGGAGGACGGAAAGAACCAGATGGAATCCGGCGCGGGCGGGGCGGCAGACCAGCTCTCGGCGGCAGAACAGCAGATCGCCCAGGGAGACGCGGAACTTGTTCAGGGACGGCTGGAGATCAAGGAAAAGAGAAGCCAGCTGGAACTGGCGCGTGCTGCTCTCCAGATCGCGGCGGCAGGTCTGGATGCCAGCGAAGAGGCATTGAACCAGCAGAAGCAGGAACTGGAGGATCTGAACAGCCAGAGAGGGCAGATCGAGCAGGAATATCAGCAGGTGCAGCAGGAGATTGAGGAACTCATGGCTTCCATGGCGCCGGACGAACTGCCGGGAGGAATGCTTCCGGGAGGAGACGGCACAGGAAATCAGGTGCCCGGCGGAGACGGTACGGGAAATCAGGTGCCCGGCGGAGACGGTACGGGAACGCAGATTCCGGGAGGAGACGGTGCAGGAAATCAGACGCCCGGAGGAGATGGTACAGGAACACAAGTGCCGGGGATTGACGGTGCGGGAACTCAGATCCCTTCTGAGAACGGCACTGGAATCCGGATCCCTGGAAGAGACGGTGCAGAAACCATGGTCCCTGGCGGCACGGGAACCCAGAATCCCGGAGGAGACGGCACGGGAGGAGAAGGTACAGGCAATCCGGGGGCTACGGGCGGAAACGGAACGATGATACCGGGAATCAATACAACACTGCCTGGTATCACTCCTGGACTGGGCGGAACGGAGGTCACGCTGCCGGATGGCACGACGATCACCATTCCCGGTGATATCCCCAATGTTTCACTGCCGGACGGGATTCCGGATATCTCGGTTCCAGACGGTACGGATGTGGAGAAGCTTGCGCAGCTCCAGCTTGTTCAGGCAACTCTCGGTGCGCAGCTTGCATTTCTGGATCAGTATGATTCCACTATGGCGGTGATCAATGAGGGGCTTGGCCAGATCGGATCGAACCGTCAGATCATCACGGATAAGCAGGCAGAGCTGGATATGGCGCAGAACATGCTGGATCAGGCGGAAGCGCAGTTGAATGCAGGAACCATTTCCCTGGCACAGGCAAGAGCCCAGCTCGGCGCGGCTCAGCTTACGGCAGCTTTGGAAATGAGCAGTGTATCAGCTCAGCTCGCGGTAGGAGAAGCGGCCATCAAGGAGCAGGAAGAAGAACTGAAAAAGGCAAAGGATACGGCAAGCGCCAGTGCGGACATGGAAACCCTGCTTACGGCGGAGACCGTACAGACATTGCTGTCGGCGCAGAATTTCAATATGCCGGCAGGATATGTGGATGAAGATGGGATCGATTATCTGATTCGCGTAGGAGATAAGTTCTCTTCCATAGAAGAATTGAGGAAGCTGGTGCTGGTGGAACGGGAAGGAATCAACCCGATCCGGCTCTCGGACATAGCGGATGTAGAGCGCAGGGACAATTCGGATGAAACCTATGCCAAATTAAACGGGGAGAATGGAATCCTGTTTCAGATTCAGAAGCAGACCGGATATTCCACCGGCGAGGTGACTGACCGGGTACTGGACAGGCTGGAACAGATCAGTCAGCAGAATAAGGATATCCATACCGTGGTGCTGATGAACCAGGGCGTTTATATTGATATGGTGATCGGCTCGGTGCTGCAGAATCTGGTGTTCGGTGCAGGGCTGGCAATCCTGATCCTGCTGCTGTTCCTGAGAGATATCCGGCCTACCTTTGTTATCGCCTGCTCTATCCCGATCAGTATTTTGACGGCCATTGTGCTGATGTATTTCAGCGGAGTGACGATGAATGTGATCTCCCTTTCCGGCCTTGCGCTGGGAGTAGGGATGCTGGTGGACAACTCCATTGTCGTGATCGAGAACATTTACCGTATGCGCAATGAAGAGGGGGCTTCGGCCAGAAAAGCGGCAATCGAAGGCGCCAGGGAAGTGGCGGGCGCCATTGCGGCCTCTACACTGACGACGGTGTGCGTATTTCTGCCTATCGTATTTACGGAAGGTATTGCAAGGCAGTTGTTCGTGGATATGGGGCTGACGATCGCCTATTCTCTTCTGGCAAGCCTTGTAGTTGCGCTGAGCCTGGTTCCCATG
>VSNK01000369.1 GCA_009774255.1 Faecalicatena sp. | reverse complement strand
ACCAAAGGTTCGGAGGAAACATAAGCAGGAGGCTGAACAGCATTAATGTACGTATAATTAAATTGGGTTATACTAGTGAATTTAGCGGGCGATTTAACACAGTATCTTTATACGTCTATGTTATATAGTACACGCAATATGCTTATGCAAACGGGGACTGTCAATATTATCTTGTTTGCTGCATTGGCATTATATATTGTTCTTCCCGTTATATTGTCTGTTATATGTTTTAGGAAAAAAGAGCTTGAATTTTAGGAGGAAACCATTATGAAGAAAAAAGTTGTTGCTATTATCATTTTCGTTCTCATTGTGTGCGGTGCATTTTGGGCAAAGGGCTACTATAATGACCGATATGTTGTATCTGATAGCTTTTATACACAGATTCCATTGGACGAAGTCAATGAGGAGTCATGGCTTGTAGATGCTGACGGTGTACTGCAGGAAAAAGGCAAAGAATATGATTTGATTGGATATAATCAAGAGGGGGAAGAACGGGAAGTGTCTTTCAAAAAGCGGGGTACTGCAAAAGATTATTATGCACCGGGAACTTATATCAAAGTTAATACAAGTAAGACATTAGTAGTTGGTATTGAAGTTTTGGAGGAAAATAGTATACCGGAAGCCGCTTTAGATAAGATATTTTCATTGGGAACAAGAAGATAGAGCATTTGACACCAAGAACATTAGAAAACAGCCGAGCCGAACAACGGTAGCACAAAGAGTTTCGCTTGCGAAACTCGCGCCTGCGGCGGTCGCATAGCCACATCTACCTTGTACGCCGCAGTGCGTATCGTAATGTTTTCGATGAAATATACACATTTGGCAACTGCCGCAGGGTTTTTGACTGTGAAAATATAAAAAGAACAAGTGAGTCAATTTTTATCAACTCACTTGCTCCGCTTTGTCCTTTAGAAAATGTCACGAATTTATCGTGTTATAATCAGACTATTCTCTGCATCAGCATCAGTTTTTATACTCTTTTTCTTGCTTTTAAACTTAATGCAAGACCTGCAGCAGATACTAACATCATAATAACCGCCATCACAGCTGTTGTGTTATCACCTGTCTTTGGTGCCTTGTTGCCTGTTGTGGTGTTTGATGCCTGTGTAGTAGAAGTAGTCTGTGTCGGGGATGACGATTCTTGTTTTTGTGTCGATGTAGCTCCTTCTACCTTAAAAGTCGTATCAACCTGACCATCTGTGTAATATACACGGTATGTATGCTCTCCTGCCGCCAAAGTTTCCAAAAAGGCCGGCTTAAGAGAAACTACGGTAGAACCTGACCATGCATCATAATTACTCTTGTCTATCACCGCTCCGTCAATTGCAACACTGAAAAACTTCTTAAAATCACCATCTGTTGTAATAGTCAATGCCTGTCCGCTACCCTTTGTCCAAACACTGCCTGCACCACTTTTTACCTTGTATTCCTGCTTGGTTGTAGTATCATTTTTAGAGGCAGTAGAGCCAGATCCACTTGGGGTAGGTGTCCCCGTCGGTCTGGGATCAGGTGTTCCTGTTGGCAAAGGATCCGGTGTCCCGGTTGGTGTGGGTGTAGGTGTTCCGGTCGGTGTAGGTGTTCCGGTCGGTGTAGGTGTTATATCTGACTCTGCTGGTTTAACATGTTCACTCGCATTCCATGATGTATCCAAATTGCCAAATAATTGTACCCAATAATGATGGTTGTCCTCTTCCACATGGCCTATTCCAATAGTCGTATAAGTAAAATTATTCACCGTGCCGTTATTATCAATAATACCAAGCATATTTCTTCTGTGTCCCTGACCGGAATAAGGCTCATTCGTTTCTTGCCATCCTGCAAAAATATTTGCAGCACTACCTAAAGAACCTGATCCATAAGCGATATTTTCACCCAGATCCTTATTTGCGTCAGACGGACTTGTATGAGTGAACCAGCTCAAATCGCTCATCGTTCTTCCTAATGCTGCATGAGCATCTGCAAGTTCATGAGCCCGTATCATGGCCTTTTTTTGCAAATTATCATCATACACTAAATTTTCTAATCCAGTACAATTCATCTTCGTACCATCTGGGTTATAATACCATGTCTCACTGCTTTGCCGGAAATTATTTACATAATTAAACATCTCCTGAAGATCACTTGTAACCTCTTCCGCCGAAGCGTCAATTCCCATACCAAGAACCAATGCACAGAGCATTAACAGTACAAGCCCTTTTTTTAGTTTTAATTTCATAACCTCCTACTCCTTCATTATTAATAAATTTTAAACATACATTATAATATGTCTACTGAATCAGTATAGCCCCTCCCATTGCTTTTTGTCAAGAAAAGTTCACCAATTTTCCCCAGATTTTTCGTATTTTTCTACCTGCAATTACAGCACTTTAACCCCATCCTCACAAGTCCATTTCTCCCTTATATCCCTGCCCCAACTCACCCCAATTTTCCTGATCTCTCACTATATCACAACCTCCGAATACATCTTAATATGAAACTCCGTCCCCACGCCTTCCTCGCTGTCCACGCCAACAGTCCCATTCTGCAGCAGGATCATCTGCCGTGACATGGCAAGCCCGATTCCCACGCTGTCACCGGACGTATTTCCTGCCTTATAGAACCTCTCAAATATATATGGCAAATGCTCCTTCCCAATCCCTTCCCCATTGTCCTTGATCAGAATATTGGTCGCAAAGTTATTCTGGCTGACCGAGATGCTCACCTTCCCGCCTGGCTGTGTATGCTCAATACAGTTCTTCACAATATTCGAAACCGCTTCCGCCGTCCAGTGTTCATCGCAGATCATCCGGAGCTCTTTATCCGCCGACACAGACAGTTCGATCTCCTTTAACTCCGCCAGAATCTCAAATGGCTGGCAGGCCTTCGAAAGCAGTTCCCGGACTCCTACCTCCTCCCTTTTCAGCTTCAGCATATTGGCATCCAGCTGGGATAAGGTCAGCAGATTCCGAATCAGCCATGTAATCCGGCTCACCTGGGAATCAATTTTATCAATAAACTCAATCCTTTTCGCCTCATCCAGATTCGGATTTTTCAACAGATCTGTCATAAGCGTAATAGAAGTCAACGGCGTCTTGATCTGATGGGAAATATCCGAAAGCATCCCCGCAAGATATTCCTTTTCCTGAACAGCGCCTTTCGATCTCTTCTGAATCTGAACGACCAGCTTATAAAGTTCGCTCTGAAGAACCCCCAACTGTCCCTCACCGTACTTTTCCATCTCCGGAAGCTCCGGCCGGTCCTGCAGCTTCATCAGATACAGAATCATCTCTTCCAGACGCTTTTCCCTCCTGTACCATGCGGCTCCGGAAATCAGACACAGCACTGCACAGCTTCCAAGACAGAACCACGCCATGCCCGAACCACCGAACAAAATGCATACGGCCGCCGTAATTCCCAGTATGATAAACTGTACCAAAAGCTCCATATCCGCCTCCTCCTAACCTGGATAAACCAGAAAAGCACAATACGAAAGCTTTGCCATATTGCGCAAGAAATTGTTCCTAAGTGCCAAACCCGGTCCCCTACTCCATACGGTACCCGATCCCCCGCACAGTCCGGATCAACTGCCCGTCCGGGGTATCTCCCAACTTTTTCCGAAGCCTTTTTATATAAACACTCAACGTATTGTCATTTACAAAATCACCTGCCTCATCCCAGATTCCTTCCAGGATCTGTCCTCTGGACAAAGTCTGTCCACGGTGGTTCAGAAAGATCAGAAGTAATTTATATTCCATCGCAGTCAGAACAATTTCTTCCTTATCCGAATAGACTCTTCCGGTCTGCAGATTGATCTGATTCTTCCCCACCTGAATGATATTCTCCGATACCCCATCCTTCCCGGACGTTCTTCGCAGGATTGCTTTCATCCTTGCCAGCAATTCACGGATGCGGAAAGGCTTACAGATATAATCGTCCGCTCCCTGCTCCAGCGCCATCACCGTATGCACTTCATCCTCACACGCCGTCAGAAATAAGATCGGGGCATTGCCGCACTTTCGTATCTCACGGCAGATCTGGTATCCGTCCCCGTCCGGCAGCATGATATCCAACAGATAGAAGCCGATTTCCCTGCGGCTTTGAATCTGCTCCATCGCCTCCGACACGTTGGAAGCAGTGACCGCTTCATAATTCTCCTGTAATAAAGCGAACTTCAGCCCCTCCCGGATAATCTCATCATCTTCCACAATTAAAACAGTCATTTTCCTTCCCCATTTCGTACTTGCCATTCTACTCAAACACTCTCCCGGCGGATGGTTTCGAACAGATCCTCCTGCCGTTCCTTCCCGAAGCCATACAGCGCAAGTCCTGTCAGTACCACTCCTACGGTCACGGCCGCGGCAGCCATCCCAAGCCAGGGCACTGGGAGCACCAGTGTTCCGAATATCCTCGTCAGCCCGAACCGCACAACACCCGTCAGCAGCCCGGAAAATACTCCCGCCAGCAGCAGCGCCCACAGAAAAATACCCAAACATTCATACAACAGCATTTTCCGCATCTGCCCTCCGGCCATGCCCACAGAGCGAAGCACCGCCAATTCCTGCCTGCTCTCCAGGAGCCATCCCCGGATCGAGTTGAACAGATTCAGCAGGCAGATCACTGATGTCAGCAATACAAAACTCACCAGCATCACATCCACGATACCGGAAATGGATTTCTCGATACTATCCATATATC
>VSNK01000368.1 GCA_009774255.1 Faecalicatena sp. | reverse complement strand
TGGATTTTAAACAAGTAACATTTCTCTTGATTCAATCGCTGTTTTTACGATCTCATATATTTTTTCTGCTAATGTCATAAATATCTTATCCTCGCTTCCAGTATTTACTATACATTTACTATACAACAAAACAGGATTGCATACTATAAAGAACTCTATACAACCGTGTCAACCACAACGTGCATTTACGGTTGCATCTCTTTTTTATCTATTTACCTGTTTAGAATCTTCTTTTTATCGTATATCCATTATACTCGTTGATACAAATTGTATCAACTAAACATTTTTTTACCATATTCTTCCATGAAAAACAAAAGTCTAACTTTTAAACATTAGTCTTTGATGTAAAAAATTGAAAAAGAGTTTTGAAAGTATTGTGGCAGTCAGGTTTTATTGCAGGCATCAGGTAGTGTAATAGGCATGCAGCTTTTCATTTATTCACTTTCCGATTCCTACAAAATTGTAGGAAGATTGTCATCTTACTGTAAGATATGGATGGTAATATACAGGGAAAAAGACAGGTGGAGCGTGGATTATGGAAAACAGGGACTACTTTTGTAAAATGAGGATTCGTCGGGGAAAGGAAATGGTAGTGTTGGCGGTATTGTGCGTGTCTATGACGTTACTCTTCCTTCTGTTTCTAGTCGTTGGCATTGTCTGGTCGTTGGCAGATTGTGTGGTCAGGAAGTGTTACGGTTCGCGGCCGGTTAGGCCGTGACATGTAACCCAGTTACATATCACACCCCGGCCAATCACCAAGCTCAACCATTGTCATATTGACGTATTATATTTTGATGTTATAATTAAGACTTAGAAAAATAGTAATTACTCGGCACGGCAGACCTCGGACCCGTTTGCTGTGCCGGGAGTTATGAAAAATATGAGACAAGGAGTTATGAAGATGTCAATGGTGAGCATTATTATTCCGATTTATAATGCAGAGAAAACAATTGAAAGATGTGTAAACAGCATACTGAGTCAGACATATAAGGACTTTGAATTGCTGCTGTTAGATGATGGAAGTACCGATGCTTCCGGTTCCATTTGCGATTCTTTTGCAGAAAAAGATAAGCGGGTCAAGGTGATTCACAAAGAGAATTCAGGAGTTTCCGATACCCGGAACCAGGGAATCTATATGGCAGAAGGGGAATACCTGCAATTTGTAGACAGCGATGACTGGATCAGTCCGGAGGCTACCGGGTTCTTTTTACGTGCGGCAGCAGAGCATGGATGTGATATGGTCATAGCCGATTTTTACAGAGTGATCGGAGAACGTGTTGCGCAAAAAGGAACGATTGAAAAAGACGGTATCCTGAGCAGAGAGGACTATGCTGCCCATATGATGCGGAAGCCGGCAGATTTTTACTATGGAGTCCTGTGGAACAAGCTTTATAAAACCTCCATTATAAAAGAGTATCAGATCAAAATGGATACTGCTGTCAGCTGGTGCGAAGATTTTATATTTAATATGGAATATGTCCGTCAGATCAAAACGGTTTACGTGCTGAAAGTTCCGATGTACTATTATGTAAAGACGAAGGATTCTCTTGTCTCACAGGGACTCAGCATGAAAAAGACGATTGAGATGAAACGAATGGTTTTTGCATATTACAACCATTTTTACAAAGAAGTTCTGGGTGAGGAAGATTATGAAAAGCAAAAAGGCCAGGTATACCGCTTCTTTCTGGACATAGCCAGTGATGGAAACGTGTCGCCTTTAAGTTTATCGGGAAATTACAGACTTGGCGATGAGAGGACGAAAGTAAGCGAAGGAATACAGGAAGGGGAAGGAATCTTTTTCGATCTCTATAGGGAAAGAAAATTGCTTGAGAAGCTGTTTGACGTAGTAGCCCTGCGAAATGACCTGAAGGCGGTTGATGTAAAAATACTGTATTATTTAAGCTACCCTCATGAAAATTGTACCCTGAAAGAAATGTCAGATATTCTGGATATTTCCAAAAAGAAGATCAATGCCTCTCTTCAAAGGCTTCTGGCAAGAGAAATGATCGCGGAGCCGAAGGAAGAAAAAGGCAGGGAAAGAGTAAAAAGCGGGGCTGCCGAAAACCAGCAGGAAGGTAAAAGGAAAATTAGGGTTAAAGAATATACAATGACACAGGAAGCCGAGAATATTCTGTCTGAGACATTATTTGGTCTGTATGACCTGGAGAAAATTCAGTATGAAGGCTTTTCCCAGAAAGAAATTGAGATGTACGAGATGTTAAATGAAAAGCGGAAGGAAAATATAAAGACAGCCCTCAGAATATAAAAGGTACGGAGTAGGAGGAATCGATATGTCTATTGAAAGAGTAAGAGAATATTTCAAAACGAAGGGGATTGACGGAAGAATACAAGAATTTGAGCTTTCAAGCGCAACTGTCCCGCTTGCTGCCAAGGCTTTACATTGTGAGGAGAGCCGTATCGCGAAAACGCTGTCATTCCACGTAGGAGAAAGGGTGATACTGATTGTTGCTGCGGGGGATGCCAAGATTGATAATGCAAAGTATAAATCCGAGTTCGGAACGAAAGCAAAAATGTTATCATTTGATGAAGCAGAGCCTTTGGTCGGACATGCTGTCGGAGGTGTCTGCCCCTTTGCTGTAAATGAGGATGTGGAGGTTTATTTGGATATATCGCTGAAACGATTCCGCACCGTATTCCCGGCGTGCGGCAGTTCCAATAGCGCGATCGAGCTTTCACCGCAAGAATTAGAAGAATATTCCGGGTGTATAAAGTGGGTGGATGTCTGCAAAATATTGTGAAGAAAAGAACAGGAAGAGAACGACGAAGGAGGCAGATCTGCAGGTAAAAATGGAATATCATAAAAAACAGACAATCCTGATACTGGAAGATGATGAGGATCTGGCGGAAGGTATCAGTATGTCTTTAAACAGTAAAGATCTGGAATTTGTTCTCTGCAGGACGATATCGGAAGCGAGGAGCAAATTACGGCAGGGATCCTTTGATCTGCTGATCTTTGATATCAACCTGCCGGACGGCAGCGGCCTGGATTTCTGCAGAGAAATCCGCAGGTCAGGCAGAGTCCCGATTGCGCTGCTGACAGCGAAGGACATGGAAATGGATATCGTGAAGGGGCTGGAGAGCGGCGCGGATGATTATATCACAAAACCATTCAGCCTGATGGTGCTCCGTGCGAGAATACGGGCATTGCTCCGCAGAAATACGGAAGATCAGCAATCCGAATACAGAGATTCCATATTCCAATTTTGTTTTGATACAATGAAATTTTATAAAAAAGGAAATTCGATTGAACTCAGCAAGACAGAACAGAGGATTTTGTATCTGCTGGTTTTTCATGCGGGGCAGATCTTAACCAGAGAGCGATTACTGGAATGGGTTTGGCCGGACGGAACAGAATACGTGGAAGATAATGCGTTGTCCGTAGGCATCAGACGGCTTCGGGATAAACTGGAGGATGTACCGTCAAAACCTGTTTTCATCAAGACAATCTATGGAAAAGGCTACGTGTGGGAGAAATTTTCATGAATGGATATATCGTGTTGTCGGCGGTTATGCTTGTGGGATGTGCGGGAATCTGTATGTCGTTTATTTATCATGCCAGAAAAAGGCTGGAAATGACTTATCAGAATCTGCTGCAGAGACTGGACGGAGCAATCGGAGGACAGCTTCAGCATATGGTTTATGATGAATCCATGGACGCCGCGGTCACAGAGCGGTTGAACCGAATTGTCCGTATATCCGGAATGAATCAGGGAAAAGCGGAGAAGGAAAGAGATACGGTCAAAGCTCTGATCTCGGATATATCGCATCAGGTCCGGACCCCCCTTACAAATATCATGCTCTATGTAGGCATTTTGCAGGAACAGGGCCTGGATCATGACAGCAAAGCTTTGGTGGATAAGATCGGAAAACAATCTGATAAACTGGATTTTTTCATGAAAGAGCTGGTCAGGTCATCCTATGCCGAACAGGAAATGATCTCCATAAATCCGCAATTCACAGATGTGGGAGAAATTTTGGATACATCCTGTCAGATCGTGGAGCTGGCTGCTTTAAAAAAGAAGATTGAGATTGTGAAAGAAGAAACAGGCATTTCCTGCTATGCCGATAAAAAGTGGACGACGGAAGCACTTGGAAATGTTCTGGAAAATGCGGTAAAATATTCCCCGGAACATTCACAGATCAGGTTAAGTGTGATTCCATACGAATCATTTGTCTGTATCCAGGTCCAGGATCAGGGAATTGGGATCAAAGAAGAAGAACAGGGATTGGTTTTTGAACGATTCTACCGATCCAGATCCGTAAGCAGTGAGCCGGGATTTGGAATCGGGCTGTATCTGGTGAGGGAAGTATTATCGAAACAGGGGGGATATGTAAAGATAAAATCAAAAATCGGCGCGGGAACTGTGGTTCAATTATTTTTATCCCGTTATGAAGTGCCGAAGAATTCCGCAGAAATCCGTCAGTGACGGGTTTTTGTATGCCATCGTATGCAGAAAGTCTGCCGGCGGCAGGCTTTCTGTATTTTGTTCCATAGGAAATTTCTCCGAATTTTCCTATGGAACAAAAACCCTCCGGGGGATGCGCACTGCGCGCATAAAGAAAATGGATGCTGCCGCAGCCGCGCTTCGGCGCAAGTGTGCGTCAGGACGCACACTTTTTTATTCTATAGGAAA
This sequence comes from Faecalicatena sp., assembly GCA_009774255.1. Classification (GTDB taxonomy): domain Bacteria; phylum Bacillota; class Clostridia; order Lachnospirales; family Lachnospiraceae; genus Schaedlerella. The sequence goes on along the minus strand of VSNK01000368.1, from coordinate 63 downwards.
TTTCTCCGAATTATCCTATAGAACAAAAACCCTCCGGGGGATGCGCACTGCGGCGTACAAGGT
>VSNK01000367.1 GCA_009774255.1 Faecalicatena sp. | reverse complement strand
ACGATATTCAGAGAAGGATGGAGGCAGACCGAAAAAAGCTGGACAAGAGGCTGACAATGGGAATGTCGAAAAAGGAAGTCGATGCCGTGTCGAGGGCACTTGAGAAGATGCTGTACAATATTGCTGATCCTTGAGAGAACCAACAGGCAAGTCAACAACTTTCAATGGGCTGGATGCGTTACGGTTCGCGGACGGTTAGGCTGTGAACTGTAACCCTTATATTTAGGAGGAAAAACCAGATGAGTTATGCGGATACGGTTTTTATCAGGATGTGCCGGGATATTATTGATAACGGGACAAGCACGGAGGGGGAGAAGGTCCGGCCGGTATGGGAGGACGGGACTTCTGCCTATACGATAAAACGGTTCGGTGTGGTGAACCGGTATGACCTGTCAAAGGAGTTTCCGGCGCTGACGCTTCGGCGCACGGGGATCAGGAGTTGTACGGATGAAATGCTGTGGATCTGGCAGAAAAAGTCTAACAATATTCACGACCTGAACAGCCATATCTGGGATAGCTGGGCGGATGAGGACGGCTCCATCGGAAAGGCTTACGGATACCAGATGCAGGTCCGCCATCAGTATAAGGAAGGTTGGATGGACCAGGTAGACCGGGTGATCTATGATCTGAAGAACAATCCTTACAGCCGGAGAATCATGACGAATATTTACGTGCATCAGGATCTCCATGCGATGAATCTCTATCCCTGTGCCTACAGCATGACCTTTAATGTGACAAAAGAAAAAGGCAGCGGCCATCTGACGCTGAACGGGATCCTCAACCAGCGTTCCCAGGATGTGCTGACGGCCAACAACTGGAATGTATGCCAGTATGCCGTGCTGCTGCACATGCTGGCCCAGGTATGTGATATGCGGGCAGGAGAGCTGGTTCATGTCATCGCGGACGCCCATATCTATGACAGGCATGTCCCGCTGGTGGAAGAGCTGATCTCCCGGGAACCCCTTCCCGCGCCGGAGTTCTGGCTGAATCCGGAGGTAAAGGATTTTTACCGGTTCACGCCTGAGGATGTACGACTGGATCACTACGAGACGCACCCTCAGATCAAAAATATCCCTGTCGCGGTTTAGGAGGAAAGCAAATGCGTAGCATTTTTTCATGCTTTCCGGCGATTTGCCCCTGAACGAACGTGAGGGGGCGGTACCTTATTTTAGGAGGTAAGTAAGTATGAACCTTATTGTTGCGGTGGATAAGAATTGGGCAATCGGAAAAAATAATAAAATGATGTGGAGCATTCCTGCGGATATGCGTTTCTTCCGCGAGAAAACAACCGGCCATGTGATAGTGATGGGCCGCAAGACTCTGGAAAGCTTTCCAAACGGGCTTCCTCTGAAGCAGCGGACGAACATCGTACTGACCGCTAACCGGGACTATCGGGTAAAGGGGGCCATGGTCGTAAATACCATGGATGAGCTTTTGGAACGGCTGAGAGCGTATGAGCCGCAGGATATCTTCGTGATCGGCGGGGAGAGCATCTATCGGCAGCTTTTGCCTTATTGCGACACGGCATACATCACTAAGATCGATCATGCGTATGACGCGGATACCTATTTTCCGAATCTGGATGAGCTGCCGGAATGGACGATGACAGAGGTCAGTGAGGAGCAGACAAGTTTTGATCTGGAATTTGTTTTTTCAAAATATGAGAAAATATAGACTGCCGGCCAGACTTTTAAAACAGCACCTTCATTTTTATACCACCATACTGCCTGCAATCCTGCTTTTCGGCCTGCTCTCAGGCTGCGCGGCCGCGGAAAGCAAAGAAACCGCCGTTCCTTCCCGGGAGCATCGGGAAATGGAGGACATTTCCCGTCCGAAGGTGGTTACGACCATATTTCCGCAGTATGATTTTGTCCGGCAGATCGCGGGGGACACGGTTTCGCTGCAGATGCTGCTGAAGCCCGGTGAAGAGACGCATTCCTATGAACCTACACCGCAGGATATCATCGCGATCCAGAATTCGGATCTGTTTCTCTATGTGGGCGGTGAAAATGATGAGTGGGTGGAGGATATCCTGGACGCGCCGGAAATGAGCCGGGTGCGCACACTGCGCCTTGTGGACTGCGTGGATGTGCTGGCGGAAGAGCGGACAGAGGGTATGAAGAAGGAGCGGCACGCATGGTTCGGGAATGAAGAGCAGGAGATGGATGAGCATGTCTGGACTTCCCCGCAAAATGCCATCCGGATCACGGAGCGGATCACACAGGAGCTGATTCGTCTGGACAGCGTTCACGAAGAAGAATATGAATCCAACCGAAATGCGTATCGGATGGAATTGGAAGAATTAGACCGTCAGTTTCGTGAGGTGACGGAAGCCGCCTCGCAGAAAGGGCATTCTGTCCTGGTGTTCGGAGATCGTTTTCCGTTTCGTTATTTTACGGAGGAATACGGTCTGGATTATTATGCGGCATTTCCGGGATGCGCGTCAGATACGGAGCCAAGCGCCGCCACGATGGCATTTTTGATTCGAAAAATAAAAGAAGAAAGTATACCTGTGGTCTTAAAAATGGAACTCAGCAGCGACCAGATCGCGCATGCCGCGGCAGAAGCTTCGGGGGCTGAGGTACGGGTGTTCTACAGTTGTCATAACCTGACGGCAGAGCAATTTGAAGCAGGGGATAGTTATCTCGGTATGATGCGGGCAAATGTGGAGACATTAAAAGAAGCTCTGATCTACTGATTTGTCTGCCCATGCGGAGTGCAAGGATTCCGTCTCAGTACAGGCACGGCAATGAGGCGCAAGGAGGCGCAGACGAAATGGCACTGGTACGGTGCGAGGATCTTACAATTGCATATGAAGGCCAGATTGTGGTGCGGAATCTTTCTTTTCAGATCCGTCAGGGGGATTATCTCTGTATTGTCGGGGAAAATGGTTCCGGAAAGAGTACACTGGTAAAAAGTCTTCTGGGACTGAAAACTCCCATGAAGGGCCGGATCGTGCTTGGTGACGGACTGAAGCAGAACGAAATCGGATATCTGCCGCAGCAGACGGATGTCCAGAAGGATTTTCCCGCCAGTGTGCAGGAGGTGGTGGTGTCGGGCCGTCTGAACAGTAGGGGGATGCGTCCCTTTTATTCTCCCGCGGACCGGGAGCAGGCTAAAGCCATGATGCGGCTTCTGGGAATCGAAGGTCTGAAAAAAAGCTGTTTTCGGGATCTGTCCGGAGGGCAGAAGCAGCGGGTGCTCCTGGCCAGAGCGCTCTGTGCGACGAAGAAAATGTTGCTTTTGGATGAGCCGGTGACCGGACTGGATCCGATCGTGACGGCAGAATTCTATCAGCTTATCAAGGATGTGAATCAAAGTTCGGGGATTGCGGTGGTGATGGTTTCTCACGATATTGAGAGCGCTGTCAGGGACGCGTCCCATATTCTGCATTTGCAGGAAACCGCTTTGTTCTATGGAAAAGCCGGAGATTACAGGCGCAGCACGGCAGGGCGGATGTTCCTGGAGGGTGCGGTCAATCCGGAGTAAGTAACTGGCAAAGGATCGCGCGTTTATTGCGCTGTCCGTACGAAAAAAGGGAGGTACGGAGGGTGATTGAAACAATACTGGAAATGCTTTCCTATCCATTTATGGTAAGAGCCTTTGTGGTGGGGATCCTGGTTTCCCTGTGCAGCGCTCTGCTTGGGGTCAGTCTGGTGCTGAAACGGTATTCTATGATCGGAGACGGCCTTTCCCATGTCGGCTTCGGTGCGCTTTCTGTTGCCGCGGCCCTGAACGCGGCTCCTCTGACCGTGGCGATACCTGTTGTGGTTGTTGCGGCGGTACTGCTCCTGCGGGTCAGCGGAAGCAGCAGGCTCAAAGGCGACGCGGCCATCGCACTGATCTCAACCAGCGCCCTGGCCGTAGGGATCATGGTCATATCCATGACAACCGGGATGAATACGGATGTGTATAATTACATGTTCGGAAGTATCCTGGCCATGAGCAGGCAGGATGTGGAGATGAGCGTGCTGCTTTCCGCGGCGGTGCTGGTATTGTATGTCTTTTTTTATACGAAAATATTTGCGGTTACCTTTGATGAGACCTTTGCCCGGGCCACCGGTGTCCGGGCAAATCTGTATAATACGCTGATCGCCGTACTGACGGCAGTCACGATTGTGCTGGGCATGCGGATGATGGGGACGCTTTTGATCTCCAGCCTGATCATTTTTCCGGCTCTGACCTCCATGCGGGTATGCAGAACCTTCCGCTCCGTGACGGTCAGTTCCGCAATCATATCCGTGATCTGTTTTTGTATCGGGATTACCGTGTCCTACTTTTTCGCGACCCCTGCGGGAGCCAGCGTGGTGATCGTAAACCTGCTGATGCTGGGCGTATTCGCGGCGGCAGGGGCATTGCGCAGCCAGAAGTTTTCGCATCGGCTGTGAGGAACCCTTTGAAACGTTCCTGAGGACCCGGACAGCACCGATGCCTTAAGAGGGATCCGTATTTTGCGTGTCCTCCTGCCCCTGGTTTGCTTTCGAAGCCTTCCTCCGGAATTTCTTTTTTCCTTTTCTCACAAGGACGGCCACAAGAGCGGCAGCAGCAGCGAAGAGAAGCAATACCGGCAGGTTGGATACCAGAAATACAAAAGCGTCTACAAAGAAATCGCGGACAGCACATAGACTGCTTCTGAATCCATTGCTGATCCGGCTTCCTACCGTGTCGTTTGTTTCCTGTTCATATTCCACCTCTGAGATGGAGAGTGTGATCTCGGAAACTCAAACCACTTGAATTTCCTCATTTCCTTTGCTTCATCCCTCTGCACTTTCACCCCTG
>VSNK01000366.1 GCA_009774255.1 Faecalicatena sp. | reverse complement strand
TTTCGCCCCCCTATATCATATATCCAATAAAGATAATAAATTTCTAAGCTGTATGTTTAAATAATTGTTGAATTGAACCAATTTATTCAATGTTGAAAAGTCAATCCAAAAATAATCTGAAGAAAGTTTTCGAATTTCCTCCGGTCGGATCTCTATAATCACATTCCGATTCTGTTCATGATAAAATCTCCCACCTTCCTCGGAAAGAATCACATCTTTGAGAATTCCCTTTTTTTCTTCCAGCTTTTTCAGAAAAAGCTGCTCAACAGTATTTAAACAATTTCTGGGATTAGTCGGCTCAAGCTGAATGATTGGGCCAATTTCAGCACTGTCAAAACACCCAATCTCAGGTTTTACACGCACCAGAAATTTTCTGATCCCCTGTTCAACACAGGTAAAAACTCCGAGGATTGCTATCCCGTTCGCTTCTACCAGGGGCTGCTCCCAGTACTTCACTTCTCTTCCTTCAATCTCAATATAGCAGTAAATGATCTTAAAATCATAAGGCACTCTGCATGAAATCTCTTTTTTTCCCACTTTCCAACTCTTCATGCTTTTTAGTGGGACAAGGCGTGAACGCTCTTTACGATACATCTTACAATCATTTAATTTGTTAAAAATCTTATGTAATACATCATCTGATTCACTCTCAAAGATAGAGCCATATAAAGCTTTATCCAGAAAATATTTTTCGATCTCTTCCAACTCCATTTGTTTACAGCCATTTTTATTGAAAGGGATACAAGATAATACTGTCCTGGTATCCATATTGACCAGATTATCGACCTTCATCAGTTCTTTGATTTGTCCTAAAGTCATCCACATATGGCTGTCTAAAATTTCCAATTCTTCGTTTTCCAGGTAGATGATAATGTTTCGATTTCTCTTTTTATAAAATCTGGAGGATTGTTCGGATTGAATCTGGTCTACTACAATCTGATAGTTTGACGCATTCATAAAATATTCCAGATACGGAGGCGTGTTTCCTCCATGCTTCCGGGTAAAATTGCTCTTGGTTGCCTGTATAGTCGGCGAAATCTGTATTTTATTGACATTTCCGGGTTCAATTTTTGCCTGCATCAAAAAGTTTAAAGTTCCATTTACCTTTTTGCATATAATTCCCAGATAGCCGATCTCATCCTGGATAATGACAGGCTGTTCGTTTATAATGGTGTCATCTTCTATTTCCTGGTATCCTGCTAACTGAAAAAAGCTGTTATTTTTATTCCTGATATAACCATCCTCATTGTCGTAATACCAGAAACCAGCATATGAAAAATCTATCTTCTTTATATTTACTTTTAAGCCTTCATATCTGCTGTTGATCCATTTCTCGATATCCTGTAATGAATTGACACTTCCATTTGTATTTCTCCACGATTTTATGATCTCAAAAGTAATACTCATAAAACATCTCCCATACTGTTGACCCGAACATTAAGGCATATAAAAAGAACGTATTTTCAAGGCCTCCTAAAAAAACACGTTCTTTTTTCTTATTCATGACAATAGAAGCGTGGCTTCTATTGTTTATTACGAACCATATCCACTAATTTTGCCTGCAGTAAAATTTCTTCATACATACGTACTCTTTTATCCGCATTCGAGATTTCCTGACAGAACTCTTCAAGAGAGTGGCAAAAATGCCAGTCAGCACTCAGTCTTACCTCTTTTCTTCCGCTTGCTTTCTCAATCAGCACTACAGGTTCATATTCCGGAGGAGCGGTAAAGATCCGGTCCGTATACAGCCGTCCCCGGCTTCCCCAAATCTCAAGACTGCATCGGTAATGACAGTCCATGCCAAAGCCAACCTGGCATACACAGCCCGCTTCATTAGACAACATAGCATTTCCATACATATCTACTTCATAGCCTTCCATATACGCCAGTGTGGAAGAATCTACTTTGACTGTATTTCCCAAAAAGAGGGATGCGAGCTTTAACGTATATCCGCCTGCATCTAATAAGGCTCCACCGCCAAGCTCCGCATTATATCGAAAATCTTCCCGCTTTCTTATTGGAAAGCCGAAATCTGCCCTGATTAAGCGGATTTCTCCTATTTCCCCTTCCTGGAGCATAGCCTGAATTTTCTTGATTTGTGAATGGTACTGAAACATATAATTCTCATGCAATGCCAGCCCTTTTTCGCGCGCAGTATTTACCAGATCCTCAGATAATGAATACTTTGTTGTGGACGGTTTTTCCATGAGTACATGTTTCCCACATTCCAATGCCCGTTTTGCCCATTTATAGTGCAGAGCGGGCGGTTGTGGGATATATACGGCTTCAATATCGCCGCGGTTAATCAGGCTTTCAAAACTGGCCTCACGCTCCAAATGATATTCTTGACAAAATAAATCCAGTTTTTCCGGGGCATATTCTTCCGCTACTGCCCGTACCTGAACCTCTTTAAGTTCTTTTACTGCCGGCATAAAACGCCGGTACGCAATTTCGGAACAGCCTAAAATACCTATGTTCATTTGCTCTGCCTCCCTGATTTATTTACCGCACAAAATCTTTTTTATTTTTTCAATCACATATAGAGTATCTTCCACGGTCATATCAGCATAAAGCGGTAATCTTAATACCCGTTCTCCAAAATCTTCCGTCACAGGGCACTGCTCCGGGCGATACCCCAGCTTTAATCCCATCGGTGCGGAATGCAAAGGTACATAACAAATAAATGCATAAATCTGATTTTCTTTTAGTCTGGCGACGAGATCCGTTCTGATCTCTGCCGTGGGCAGGATAATATTATACATATGGCCATTGTGCTCAATATCCACCGGAAGGATCGGGCGCCGCAGACAGCCTTTCTGCTCCAGCTCCACCAGCCCATCCTGATAGGTATTCCAGACAGCCATGCGCTTTTCCATGATCTCATCGTAACGCTCTAACTGGGCATACAAAATGGCCGCAAGAACATCCGACGGCAAGAAGGAGGAACCGATATCATGCCATGTATACTTATCCACCATTCCTTTTAAAACCTGTCTTCGGTTCGTCCCTTTTTCACGGATAATCTCAGCACGATCCAGGAATTCCTTCCGGTTTAATACCAGGCCCCCGCCCTCTCCCATTACATAATTTTTTGTTTCGTGGAAACTAAAACAACCAAAATCGCCCAGAGTCCCGGCGTATCTTCCTTTATATTTGGAACCCACGGACTGAGCAGCATCTTCAATCACATAGAGATGATACTTTTTGGCTATTTCGTTTATTACATCTGCCTCACACGGAATACCAGCATAATCTACGGTATAAATTGCTTTCGTTCTATCCGTAATCAGGCTTTCGACCTTACGCTCATCGATGTTCATCGTGTCAGTCCTGATATCGCAAAAAATGGGATGCGCCCCCCGGAGCATAAAGGCATTTACAGTTGATGAAAATGTAAAAGAAGGCACGATTACCTCATCACCTGGCTTAAGGTCGATCAGGATTGAAGCCATCTCCAGGGAGGTTGTCCCGGAAGTCGTGAGCAGCATCGTGTCGATTCCCATGATTTCTTTGAATTTCTCGTATACTTTCAAAGTATAAGGTCCGTCTCCGGAAGATTTGCTGTTTTTTAAAGCATCCGCAACATAATTTAGTTCTTTCTCTGAAATTGAGGCTTTATTAAATGGTATCATCTTTAACTCCTTCCCGTAAGGTATCTATATAATTAAGAAAATTTCCCGCCATACCTTCATCGCAACATACATTGTTTGTTGGATGCCATTTCAATAATAATACTGCAAATTTTTTCGGTGTCATCCTGATACTTGCTGTAATTATCAGAATACAATTGTTTTATCTGATCTATCACAGCGCCGATATCAGCCAGTTCATCCCCGTTGAATCCTATACATTGCTTCCGTTTCTCTAATGTGATCTTCGTATTGTTATCCTCCGAATTATTTCCACGGAACAATAATGCACACTTTTTCCTTTGAAGCAATATCTCTGCAACCGTTGACCATCCGCCTTTGGCAATCACATAATCACTTGCTGCTATATAGTCCGGTGTATTTATCATATCCTCAGGGAGCATATGCACATTGCTTCCTATCAGATTTACCCCCCTGGTTATCAGAAATTCATAAGGCAGATGTCCAACATGGACAGGACGGCTAAGCTCAGCAGAGCCTCCCAGACTGACAAAAATAATTTCTTTCGAATATGTATCCTGAATTTTTTCCACTTCTGTGCTGTTTACATCTCTGGATACCAATGAAACACACTCATAATTGTCGCAATATTCATGTAACTCGTCCATATGAATTTCGTACCAGACTGCCTTATCAGCCATTCGGTAACATTTTTCATAAGGTCTCCATATCTCATCACTGTAATAAGATTTATACGTCTCAGACCAAAGAAAGTTACTGATTAAAATGCTTGGAATTTTACATATTTTTGCTGCTTTTAATGACCATGGGATGATATCAGCGATCACAATGTCAATCTGATTGCTCAGCAAGAATTTAGTCTCTCTGGAAATATAGGTATCCCAATGAATAAAATCTTTCCTTATTTTTCCTTCCATTTCTTGAAGATCTGGACACATTTTACCTTTTTTCAAAATGATGCCATTTTCGTTACAATCTTCATAATAGACAATACGAGAAAAATATTCCGGTAAATTACGTTTCAAAAAATCGCATCTTACTGAATCTGTTTTGATGTAAACTATACTGTCAGAATGCTTTTTTAATAATTGTATAATAATGGGGACATTTCGTGAAGCATGGCCAAATCCGTGATTTGTTATATAAAAAGCGTATCTCATAATATCTCCTTAT
>VSNK01000365.1 GCA_009774255.1 Faecalicatena sp. | reverse complement strand
ATGACAGATATTTCGGTGCAGAATCAGGGAATAGGAACGGAGATTATTGATTATCTGTGCAGACATCTTTGTTCCCTGGAATATGAGTCGGTTCGGCTGGCCTGGGTAAAGGGAAACCCGCAGTCGGAACATTTCTGGCTGAAAAATGGTTTTACGCCATTGATGGAAACAACGAGCAATGCTGCAGATGAAGTCATCCTGGCTGAAAGGAGATTAATACGTGAGTAAGGCAATAAACGAGAAATTAGTGGCTTGGATTGAAGAAAAAGTAAAACGCGAATATGCAGAGGATATCAGTCTGGTATTGCTGTATGGTTCATTCATAAATGGAACTGCAAATCCTAAATCAGATATAGACTGTTATTTTATTCCCAGGGCGGAGCGGGGGTATGAGCTGGCAAAGACTTTTATCCTTGCGGGCGTAGGGTATGACATCTTCCCGATGGACTGGGAACGTGCCGGGAACATTGCAGAGCTGGAAGAATGCCTGATTCCGCTTGTCGGAGATGTGAAGATCATTTATTCTTCTTCAGCAGAGGAGTTAAAGCGGTTTCAGCGGCTGCAGGCTAAAATGAAACACAATCTGGCAGACAGGCAGGTATCGCAGGCCGCTGCACGAAAAAGAGCCGAAGCTGCTTATAAGCTGTATCGGGATATATGTAAGCCGAATCCGCTTGCGGAGATCCGGAAACTGGCCGGACATATCATTATGCAGTTAGCTGATGCCGTAGCAATTTACAACCATGACTACTTTCACCGCGGCCTGAAAATGCAGTTCCAGGATTTACTGAAGCTGCAGAAAGAAAAGGACATACCGCTCCGGATCTGTGAGGAATACTTACATACTATTCAGGCAAAAACGGCAGAGGAATCTATCCGGCACAGCTATGGGATGCTTTGTACGGTGGGAGAGTATATTGGAGTAGGCTTTTCGGAGGAACTGGCAAGGGATGACGGAGAATCAGGAGAAACAGCCGGAATGGTAAAGGATATCTCGCTGTTGGCCGGATTATATGAAGAAATCAGCTCCACATTCAATAAAATCTATGTCTGCTGTGAAACGGATAACTACATACTTGCATACCTGTCTGCCGTATGTCTGCAAAGGGAATTAGATGATGCACACAGGGAGTATGGTTCTGAAAGGTATGATATTCTGGGCTTTTATGAATGGGATAATCTGCAGAAAATAAATCTGGCAGTTAAGGCTGCAGAGGATGATTTGGTCCAGTTTATAGCTGACAGGGGAGGAGTCATTAAGAGATACGGCACATTTGAGGAATTCCAAAGGAGCGCTTAGGTAACTACAGGTATTATTTTATTGGTTTCCTTTCTGCGGGAATATCAGATTTGCTAGGATGGAACGTATATTGTTTATGGTTATAGAAGGAGTTAGTGCAAAGCAGATGTTAAACCCTTGGGAAGAAATTTTATTAGATGATTATGAAAGCCATATGCAGTTAGATTCTGTTATGCAGCTGCAGGCAATGAATAAAATGATGAAAGGACAGTTTGGAGCTTATCCAGTTTCCAGTGTGATGATATTAGGCATTGCCGGAGGAAACGGTCTTGAGCATATACGAAAAGATAAATATAGAAGAGTATATGGGATAGACATCAATTCTTCCTATTTAAAGAAGACTGTCCGTAGATATCCGGATTTGACAGGGATTTTAAAATGTCTGTGTATTGATTTGACTAGAGATGCAGACAAGCTGCCAGAGACAGAATTGCTTATTGCAAATCTGCTGATTGAGTATATTGGATATGATTGTTTTCGGGAAGTGATTTTACATGTAAATCCAAACTATGTTTCCGGTATCATTCAAATCAATATGAACGATAGCTGGGTATCTGATTCTCCTTATCTCTATACTTTTGACGGGTTGGAAAAAGTACATGCCCAGATAGAGGAGGAGCCTTTGGAGATTTTGATGAAAAAAATAGGATATAACAAAATCAAAACATCAGAGTATCTGCTTCCCAATGGGAAGAAACTTGTGCAGATGGATTTTGGAAGAGCGAAGGAAACAGAGTAATCTGTCCAACCGTAATTATGGTATTTGGCGTCATGAAAGGAAATGTGTTAATGAGCGAAAAACTTACATTTAGATATGCAGAAAGGAATGATATTCCCTTAATTTTACAATTTATAAAAGAACTTGCAGCTTATGAAAAATTGATAAATGAAGTTGTTGCAGATGAAAAGACATTGGAAGAATGGATTTTCGATAAACAGAAAGCAGAGGTTCTATTTGCTGTTGTGGATGGCGGGGAGATTGGATTCGCGCTTTTCTTTCATAACTTCTCTACGTTTCTCGGAAGGGCGGGTATTTACCTTGAAGATCTGTTTGTAAAGCCGGAATATCGTGGGAAAGGTTATGGAAAAGCAATTCTTATAAAGCTGGCGGCTATTGCGGTTGAACGCGGGTGCGGGCGCTTAGAGTGGTGGTGCCTTGATTGGAATAAGCCTGGTATTGATTTCTATCTCTCGCTGGGGGCAGAGCCTATGTCCGATTGGACAGTGTATCGGCTCACTGGAGATACACTGTCTAATCTTGCTGTTTTATCAGGCGACTGAGAAGTAAGGCTCACGGCCGCGGCATTGATATTTCTGCCAGACTTGATGATGGAGTACGAGAACGAATGGAGGGGTGAGAGATGGGTGATACGAGAATCAACTACGATGAACAGTTTGGTATCGAAACTTTTAAGAGGAGGATTTGCTCGGAACTGGGCGAACCATTTTGGCTGAAGCTGGCAGATGGCCTTGCCTTGCCGGATATGGAGACTGAGGCTGGCTGCAAGTGCCGCAACATGTATTCATTTATAAGCCGGTTAGAAACGATGGCAGATGAGAAAACTGTAAGGAGAATTCTTTACAGAGTGCGGCATGGATTACATCCGTCCCAGTCTGCGTGGGCAAGGGAGGAGTTCCTTAAAATCGGTGATTTAGATATGTTTCTTCAAAAACATCTGGAAAGAGAGACAGAACGTTTTGTCGAATTAAACCGGGAGCATAGAGATTTCTATGGACAGGAGATTACGGATGAGGTATTGGAATTCATTCAGAAAAACCCATCCATGCTTGCGCCAGTCAGACATGGAAATAAACTTCACTGCATGGCCTTTCCATATAATATGAAGGAATATCTTAATGCTGCGGATGATACGATGCGGCGTTACCATGCCTGTCATTGTCCGTTTGCGAAGGAATCTATTTTGTCTGATATGCCGGTATCTTCGACTTTGTGTTACTGCAGCCTTGGTCATGTGATGAATTTTACAGAGGCATTTCTTGACAGGGAGCTTGAGGGCAGAGTGGTACGATCTGTGCTGAACGGAGATTTGACCTGCGAGTATGAAATCATGATTCCAGAGGAAATTATGAAGACAGAGAATGAATAAGATCTGCTAAGAGATATGGGGGTTAGGATGGTGGGAGATGTTGAATATAAAAACAAAGCAATTTCAGATATTGACCGATATTAATCTTGTATGGAATTTTATGACAGATATATACGATCCTTATTTCGCCAATGGAGCGGCAGCTCCTTTTTTCGAGTATGCGCTTACATCTAAATGGATGGATAAAGAATATCTCCATTTGAACAGGCTCTGGATGGCTGGAGATATAGTAGTGGGGTTTGTATTTACGGAAGCTGTTGTCACGAGTGTCTTTTTTAATTTACGCCCTGGATACGAAGGACTGGCTGATGAAATGGTTGAGTATGCACAGAACAGCTTCCCAGATTTGGGCAGAGAAAGAGAATTGGTGTTTTTTTCAGGCCAGGAAGCACTGATACGGGCGGTGGAGAAGCAGGGATATAAGGTATCATATGAAAATGCGGACTTTCTCTTTGATTTCAGGAAATCGGAATTAAGTTATGATCTTCCGGAGGGATTTCATTTTGTTGACCCGCTTAAGTGTGATCTGCTGAAACTTGCCGAATGTACATGGAATGGCTTCAACGCTGAGGAACTTGGAGCTTTTAAAAACTGGAATATTCCGGATTATGAAACACCTTGGAATCCGCATAAAGCATATACTGGTGTGGTGAGTTCTGCGGTTGCGCCGCCACCACACGCAACCCCTAAGTATAATGTCATTATTGCCGATGAAAATGGAGATTATGTGTGTTTTTCAGGAATGTGGTGGGTTCCGGAGAATAAGCTTGCCTATATGGAGCCGTTATGTACGGTGCCGGAATATCGGAGAAGAGGATTGGCAGCGGCAGCGCTGACACAGCATTATAGACGTTTGAAATTATTAGGGGCAGAATACATGACTGGCGGCGGTGATGACTTCTACAGAAAGGTAGGTTATGAAGAAGGTATACACTGGCTCCATTGGAAAAAGCAGAGAACGATTTGAAAGGGACGATAAAAATATGAAGATTGAAAAGTGTAAAAAAGAGTCCTTTACTGTAATAGGTAAAGAGGGATCAACGTCAGATGGAGAAGGATTTATTCAAAATCTTTGGGATGATGCAAATTCCCACTTTGGAGAAGTCCGGCATTTGGCAAAGAAAGATGAAAGTGGGAATATTGCCGGCATATGGGGCGCAATGTCAGATTTTTCCCGGTCTTTTAAACCGTGGGAGAATTTTAGAATGGGGCTTTATCTTGCCGGAGTAGAATGTGAAGATAACGCAGAGGCTCCTGACGGGTGGACAAAATGGGTGGTTCCAGGCTATGAGTACATTTATGCGGAGCGTGAAAATGACGATACCTTTTCCGAGGTGATAAGCTATCTGGAGGATAATGACATGCAACTGGCAGGGGCAGTTCATGATTTTACCTGCCCGCAGACGGGAAA
>VSNK01000364.1 GCA_009774255.1 Faecalicatena sp. | reverse complement strand
TCAATCAGATTCCGGACAGTATGTATGGCCTGTTCAAGCTCCTCCTCATCAATTGGTTTCGTAAGATAGAAGTCTACTCCGTAACGCATGGCGGTCTGCGCCAGTTTAAAATCAGAAAGGCCGCTTAAGATAATGAATTTGCCGGTAAAGCCGGAGTCCAGGGCGGCCTTTACAACCTCAATACCAGTCATCTTAGGCATACGGATATCCAGAAGGACAATATCCGGTTTCAGGAGCAATATTTTGTCCAGCGTATCCTGTCCATTCATAGCGGTCCCGCAGATGGATACCCCAATGGATTCCCAGTCAATGATCTGCGTAAGCCCTTCTAATACGAGCCGTTCATCATCAGCAATGAATATATTCAGTACATTCATGATTCTTCTCCCTCCGTGTCGTATCTATTTACAGAATTCTTTGTGGTGTGCATGGATTCTTTATTATCCTTTGGTAAGGCGGCAGAACCGGTCGGTTTATCCGGGCTGTCAAGCGGAAGTGTTACAGTTACGCAGGTGCCCAGGTTCTCTTTACTTTTAATCGTAATGCCGTATTCCTGCCCATAGAAGAGCTGGATTCGGTTGTTCGTATTATATAGGCCGATTCCTTGTTCGGAATTCTTGGCCGGTGTTTTCAGCCGGGCGGTTACATTTCGAAGCACTTCTCCTGACATCCCGGTGCCGTTATCAAAAATGCAGGCGATAAGCCGCGTACCGTCTCTGGACGGACTTATTTTCAGGATGATGCGGCCATTCTCCTCCATATCCCGAAGCCCATGTGAAATGGCATTTTCAATGACAGGCTGCAGCAAAAGGGGCAGAATCCTGTAACTGGAAGGAGTAATGCTTTCATCCACACGAAGGTCATAATTGATACAGGATGCAAACCGAAGCTTCATGATTGCCATATAAGTATTAATATAATCAAGCTCTTTTTCAAGAGTTGTGGAAGCGGTCTTCGTGCTGCCGAGCACATAGCGCATGGATTTGCTCAGAAGCTTGATCGCGTTGGCAACGCCTTTATTCCCTTCCACGAAAGCCTTCATGCGGATAGCTTCCAGTGTATTATACAGAAAATGCGGGTTGATCTGGTTGGCAAGGAGTTTGAGCTCCATCTGCTGCTGCTGGTTCTCGATCATCTGCTCATGGATCTGTGACTGATAGAGTTTTGCTTCCGCGCTTCTTAGTTTTTCTACCATCAGCTTCATATCATGGAACGTAGCGGTCAGCTCATCATCACCCCGGATGTTATCGACGATCTCGTAATCATTGTTGCTGACCTTCGCCATAGCGAGGCGGAGTGTGTTGATCCGGTCGCTGAAATAAGTGGCATACAGAAAGATGATTACTGCAGAGATCAGCAGGGCAAGCAGCGTGATCAGTAAAAATATCATAAGCAGGCGATGGGTGGTGCCAAAAGCGCTGGTATCTGCAACAAAAATATGAAGCTTGT
This sequence comes from Faecalicatena sp., assembly GCA_009774255.1. Classification (GTDB taxonomy): domain Bacteria; phylum Bacillota; class Clostridia; order Lachnospirales; family Lachnospiraceae; genus Schaedlerella. The sequence goes on along the minus strand of VSNK01000364.1, from coordinate 3,380 downwards.
CCGAAGAATGGTAAAGGTTGACTGTTACCAGGGAACCGATGAGCTTCTCTTCAAACAATGTAAATGTCCCCGTGCGGGAATCCGCTTTTTCTTTCTTCATGTCCACCGGAAATTCTTCTCCTGCAAAGCTCCGGTCAGAACTTAAAAAAACGGGTTCTTCATTTACATTCATATAAATCTGATAGTTCTTGTTAGAGATCAGATTCCGGAGATAATCATTGGAGACAGACATGACCAGTACACCGTAGGTGTTTTTGCGTGGAATGGGGATACGGCAGCAATAATACAGCTCCCAGTAGTTTACGTCATTTTGTCCGATCCGGATATCACTGATCCAGAAATTGCCGGAGATCTCCCGGGCTTTCTGATACCAGCGGGAATCTGCCGTCTCCTCCGTGAATGGCAGAATATATTTGTTTGGTTCTATGTGATCCGTAAGGCTCGCAGGTACATAGAGCCTCAGAGTCGTCAGCATAGCCGTATTCGTCAGGGACTGCTCGAACAGGTCGGAAAGCTCAGTCGTGACGGACATAGAATCGAAGACAGGGTCATCCGTACATAACAGTTCCTGAAGTTTCGAGCTGTTTGCCACATTTTCATAAATAGAGTGTAAGTAAATGGAAGTGGACACAATGGCAGAATGTACAAGTCTGCTTTGTGAACCAGCCAGATCTTCATAGTGTGCAACGGTTCTTCGATAGGTAGAAAAACCCACGATTGCCCCAATGCTGATGACAGGGATCATGACGGCGCAGATAAACAGGGTGATCAGCTGGCGTTTCATATTATTTTTAGAAAAATATTTCAGATGATAATGGCTTGTCATATGGGATTTCTCCTATTCATACAGGTTACAGTCTGAACCGGCAAACTGCAGACATATCTGTGTTAGCTCTATTGTATCATAACAATGATTCAAAAAAAGTAGTATTTTTTTGCAAATAAATACAGTATTAATTTGAGAAATTCTTTTTTATAATGTGATTATCGACAGCCGCATGGAAGCAAGAAGCTGTGCAGGAATAACACTCTGTTTTTACGATTGCGCAGTTCATAAGCAGGTTTTTTTGTGTATAGGATGGCTGTGAACAGATAAGCAAGAAAGGCGAAAGAGGTACAATACTATGAAATTTCACAATGGATGTTGGTTATTGAAGGAAGGTTATGGATGTTTCTCACCGGCGCATGTATACGAGGTGAGGGAAGAAAAAAATCAGGTGACGTTATGTGCGCCGACAGGCAGGATCGTAGAGAAAGGAGATACCCTTGGGGGGATTAATCTGACGGTCCGGATCACGGCTCCTATGCCGGAAGTGATCCGGGTGCAGACTTGCCACCACAGAGGGGTGAAGCCGGATGTGACACAGTTTGAGCTTAATCTTCCGGAAGAGTCTGAGTGTTTCCATATGGAAGAAACGGAGGAAGAGATTATAGTGACGAGCGGCCATCTGAGTCTGGTCATCAACAAGGAGCATTGGTCTATGCGTTATGAGCGGGATGGCAAGCTCCTGACAAAGAGCGGGACAAGGGATCTTGCATATATGAAGACGAACTGGAAGGGTGAAGCCTATGATCATGGAAGCGGAGACGCTTATATGCGTCAGCAGTTAGGACTGTCAGTGGATGAGCTGATATATGGGCTTGGCGAGCGTTTCACGCCGTTTGTAAAGAACGGGCAGTCTGTCAGCATTTGGAACGAGGATGGCGGAACCAGTACGGAGCAGTCTTATAAAAATATCCCGTTCTACCTGTCTGACCGTGGGTACGGCGTGTTCGTGAACCATCCGGAAAAGGTAGAATTTGAAGTGGCCACAGAGCAGGTGGCGAAGGTAGGATTCTCGGTAAAGGGGGAGAGCCTTGATTATTTCCTGATTAATGGGCCGACCATGAAGGAAGTGCTGATGCGGTATACGGATATTACAGGGAAGCCGGCGCTGCCGCCGGAGTGGACCTTCGGGCTCTGGCTTTCCACATCCTTTACAACAGACTATGACGAGGAGACAGTTATGGGCTTTATTGACGGAATGCTTGACCGGGGGATTCCGCTCAGTGTATTCCATTTTGACTGCTGTTGGATGCGGGAGTTCCACTGGACGGATTTTGTCTGGGATGAGAGGGTGTTCCCGGATCCGGAAGGGATGCTTCGCAGGATCAAAGCAAAAGGAATCAGGGTCTGCGTCTGGATTAACCCGTATATCGGGCAGGAGTCTGTTCTTTTCGATGAGGGGATGGAGAAGGGATATTTCTTAAAGCGGACAAATGGCGATGTATGGCAGTGGGATATGTGGCAGCCGGGCCTTGCGATCGTAGATTTTACCAATCCGGAAGCAGTGAGCTGGTATCAGGATAAGCTTGGCGGCCTGCTGGAAATGGGTGTCGATTGCTTTAAGACTGATTTTGGTGAGAGGATTCCTGTAGATGCGGTTTATCATAATGGTGCAGATCCGGAGAAAATGCATAATTACTATACTTACCTTTATAATAAGGCGGTATATGATGTGCTGGTAAAATACAGGGGAAGAGAAGAAGCGGTGCTGTTCGCCCGCTCTGCCACAGTGGGCGGGCAGAAGTTCCCGGTTCACTGGGGCGGGGACTGCTGGTCTGACTACGAGTCCATGGAGCAGAGCTTAAGAGGCGGGCTGTCTCTGACGAGCAGCGGATTCGGATACTGGAGTCATGATATCGGAGGCTTTGAGAGTACCTCAACGGCGGATGTGTATAAGAGATGGGCGGCGTTTGGCCTGTTGTCTACCCACAGCAGATTCCACGGAAGTAAATCCTACCGCGTACCGTGGCTGTATGATGAGGAAGCCGTGGATGTGGTACGTTTCTTTGCAAAGCTTAAAGAAAGTCTTCTCCCTTATCTTTACAGCAGCGCTTATATGACTTCCAGAACCGGAATCCCGATGCTTCGGAGTATGGCGTTGGAGTTCGAGGGGGATAAGAACTGCCGTTATCTGGATAAACAGTACATGCTTGGAGAGAGTCTTCTGGTGGCTCCGATCTTCAACGAGGAAGGGAAAGCGTCTTATTATCTGCCCGGGGGATTGTGGACCAATTATCTGACCGGTGAGCAGACGGAGGGTGGAATTTGGCGGGAGGAGCATCATGATTACCTGTCAGTGCCGCTCTGGGTAAGGGAAAACAGCATCATCGCTACGGAACAGAAAGAGGAAAACGGTGAGAGGAAGCTTACGCTGAAGGTATTTGGATTGACAGATGAGGCACATGCAGAGGTTTACCGGAATGAAAAGCTGGTTACATCCTTAACCTTGCGGCGGGAAGGAAATAAGATCCACGGAGAGGTCAAGGGACGAACGAAGGTGAACATCCGGTTTGTGGGAGAGCATGGACTGGAGGCAGTCGGAGCAGAGACAGTG
>VSNK01000363.1:2040-4858 GCA_009774255.1 Faecalicatena sp. | reverse complement strand
CGGCGCAAAAGGAATGGGCGGGGGAACTGGATGAGGAAGCCATCCGTAAGGTCATCCGTAAGAACCGCCAGATCCGTGAATCCCCGGAGGCGAAGGCCGACAATTTGCAGCTCAATGAGATTGCCTATAGCCGCGGGCAGGGGATCATGGAAATACGTAACCTGCTGAATTGTTCCTATGGGGAGGGCTTTCAGGAATACGATTATTACCGGGCGGATTCCCTGGCGGAAGAGGACGCCGATTCGTTTTATACCAATCGGACGGCACTGCTGGCGGATTGGCTGGACACGGATGCGAAGGATCAGTTTTCCGGCGCTGAGAAGGAGTTTCTGCTGGCTCAGTATGAAGGGCTTAAGACCCCGCTTTCCTATGATTATATGAAGGGCTGGACACAGCTGTTTCAGTTGGTGCCAACCGTCATCATGGTGACCATGCTGGTGCTGGGCTACCTTGTAGGAGGGATATTTTCCAATGAATTTCTGTGGCGGTCGGATGCCATTTTCTTTTCCACGCTGCATGGGCGGAACAAAGCGGCAGCGGCCAAGATCCGGGCCGGCTTCTGTATCGTCACCGTGATCTACTGGGCCGCCGTCCTGCTTTATACCGCGGTTCTCCTGCTCTGCCTGGGTGCGGACGGATGGGCCTGCCCGGTGCAGGCGGACTGGAGAAGCTGGAAGTGCTTTTACAACATTTCCATTTTGGAAAAGTATCTCCTGATCATATCCGGCGGATACATCGGATGCCTGTTCATGTCCTTCCTCAGCATGCTGGTATCGGCAAAGACAAGGTCTACCGTGATCGCGGTGACCGTCCCGTTTGTGCTGATCTTTATCCCGTCATTCCTGTCAAATATCCAAAGTCCGGCGGTCAGCAAGATCCTGGGGATCCTGCCGGACCAGCTCCTCCAGACCGGGACGGCGCTTAATGTGTTCAGTCTGTATTCTCTCGGCGGAAAAGTTATGGGTGAAGTGCCGGTGCTCCTGGTGCTATACGGAGTGCTGACGGCGGTGCTGCTGCCGGTGCTCTACCGGGAGTATATGGGGAAGGAGATTGGGTGAGGGAAAAGGAAGTTCTCCTCTTCTCACAAAAATATTACCTAAAATCCGAGCTTTGTACACTAAGGAATTGCCGGAAAATAACTTGCGCAACCCGCACAGGTTATTTTCCGGCAATTTCTAAACTCTCACACCACAATATCAATATTTTCTCCCAGGCCGGGGATGGCTGCGGCCGCATCCATCATCTCGATCATTGCCTCGCTCGTACTTGCCGCCGTATCCAGTACCTTGGACATCAGGGCAAAGCTCACATTCGTAGTCACTCTTTCCATTGCCATCATTGTTGATAATGCAGGAATATCCATAGATTCACCTCTCTTCTCTTAGGAGAGCACTCTCGAAAACTCCCTTGCACCCATCTTTGTGGCTGATTTTCCGCCAGGAGTACCCAAATTTAATCAACGTACGTTCCACGTACGCCTCATAAATTTGTACACTCCTGACAAAAAATCATCTCACAAATTTGGGCACAAAGAGTTTCCGAGAGTGCTCTTAGGAAATACCCATGCCTCACATTTGAGCCGACTCCATAAATGAAAATTCGTGGGTACTTTCCATAGTAACTGTATGGAAATATACTCACAGCAAAATCCCTCTGCCATGAATATAACACATACATGATTCGACCATCATAATGTATATCGACCAGGCCGCCTGATTTCTTAATGCCATTGTGACAGGTCACATGCCATTACATGGAGCTGCATACCGGATATAATTCCTGAACCACCTGTACCAGATTCCTGGCCTGGGCGGACAAGGCACAGCTATTATTATATACCACATACAGCTTTCTCGTACTTTTATTTTTTGCCATCGGAAATGTCAACACCTTTCCCGACACGATCTCTTCCTGTGCCGCCAGGCTGGAGATCATGGTAATCCCGATTCCGTTTTTCACAAACCGCTTGATCGTCTCCGTACTGTCCGCGCTGGCAGCCACATGAAGCTTCCCCACATCAATTCCTGCCATCCTCAGCTGCTTCTCCGCTTCCTTCCTGGTGCCGGAGCCTTCCTCACGAAAGATCATCGGCTCCTTCCTGATCCAGTCCAGGTTGTCCTCCTGTTTCTGGATCATACGATATCTGGATGTATTCGGCGTGATAATCACCAGCTCATCTTCATAAAACGGAATGTAGCGGCAGGTCTTATTTTCCAGGGCAGTACCCGTAAAGCCCACGTCCGCCACGTGCTTCTCTACGTCTTCGATCACCCTGGCGCTGTCTGATTCCCGGAGTTCCAACTGCCCGCAGGAATACTTTTCCTGATATCTGGCCAGAATATCCGGCAGCAAATACCGGGAGGGAACCGTAGATGCCGCCACGACCAGGCGGGGTTCCTTTTCTTGAGAATCCGGTTGAAAGATCTCCTTGATTTTATTCTGCAAAGCCAGCATTTCCCGGGCATACTGGTATAACTGCAGCCCCTGCTCCGTCACATGGATTTCTTTTGTATTCCGCACAAACAGCTTCGCGTTCAATTCCCTCTCTAATGAGGAAATATATACACTGACGGTCGGCTGTGTAAGATACAGCTTCTCCGCTGCCTTTGAGAAGCTCCTGTGATCGGCCACCGCCGTAAATACCTCAAGTTGTTTTAATTTCATATCACATATATCTCTGTATCTTCTTTTTGTATGATCTTTCCTACAGTTCGAGCCGGAAGCCCTTCTTCCTGAAGTTCTGCCAGCAGCTCCTCTGCCTGGTCCGGCCGCACGGCGATCAGCAGCCCGCCGGAGGTCTGCGGATCGAACAGTACTT
>VSNK01000363.1:0-2030 GCA_009774255.1 Faecalicatena sp. | reverse complement strand
TTCTTCCATCGCAAAGGAAATATTTTCAAAACGGACATGGGCTTCCAGATGGTTCCGATTCTTCTGTGCTGCCGCGGTGAGGAAAAATTCGTCCGCATAACGAAGTGCGTCGGACATCACCGGGACCTGTCCGGCATACACCTGACAGGAATGCCTGCCGTCCATCATCTCATGCAGATGTCCCAGAAAGCCAAACCCGGTCACATCCGTACAGGCATGGATCTCGTACTTCCTGCATATCTCAGACGCCCGCCTGTTCAACGTGGTCATGGAGGCTGCCGCCTCGTCCATCGCTGCCTGTGAGGCTTCGTGGATCCGGTTGGCCGTACAGATGATCCCCACACCCAGTTTTTTCGTCAAAATCAATACATCCCCCGGTCCTCCCTGATTGTTGGGATATATTTTTTCCGGATGAACGACTCCTGTCACGGACAGTCCGTATTTTACGCTGTCGTCCGCGATGGAATGGCCTCCCGCGAGGATCCCGCCGGCTTCCGACACCTTCTCAGAGCCGCCCCGCATGATCTCCCCAAGGATGTTGAGATCCATATCTTCGGGAAAGCACACGATATTCAGCGCCGTACGGACATCTCCGCCCATGGCATACACATCGCTGAGGGCGTTGGCCGCCGCGATCTTTCCGAACAGATACGGATCGTCCACCATGGGCGGAAAGAAATCCAGTGTCTGCACGATGGCTGCATCATCCGTAATGCGGTAAACGGCCGCATCATCTTTGCTGTCATATCCGATCAGCAGGTTCTTATCCGGTTCTCCCTTCGGAAGGCGTTCCAGCACACGGCTCAGAACCCCGGCTCCAAGCTTTGCGGTACAGCCTCCGCCTTTACAAAATACGATTTTATCACTCATAGCTCTCTTTATCCTCCGATCTGTGCCATGAATCTTGGCTCCCGGATCATATTCTTCACACGTTCCTCCACCGTATCTCCTTTTCCGAACACATTAGCTCCGTCCTCTGTGGCGGGCCAGCTTCTGCTCGGAAAATCATGGCACTTTGGCTTCATATAAATACAGTCCTTCAGAAGCTTCTCCAGCTCCTGGTCGTCGATTCCGCTGCGCATCTCCTGTTTCAGGTTCATATGGCCTTCATAGTTCAGACACAGCTTCAATGTGCCGTCCGCCAGCACCCGGATCCGGTTGCAGGAGCGGCAGAACTTTCGGCTCAGCGGGCTGATGAATCCGACCTTTCCCCGAAATTCCGGAAACTGATAATAGACGGCCGGTCCATTGCCCGCAGCTTCCTTCACAGGCTCCATATAGCCGAATTGCGCCTCCAGTATTTTTTTGATCTCGTCCTGTGTGACGGCCTTATATTGCTTTCCCATTCCCACAGGCATCATTTCAACAAAACGGACGGTGATGGGATATTTCCATGCCAGCGCTGCCATATCCACAAGCTCGTCATCATTAAATCCCGGCATGGGAATACAGTTCACTTTCACTGGTATCCCTGCGATGATTGTCTTGCGGATCCCCTCCCATACCTCGGAAAAGTCCCCCCGCCGCGTGATTCGGCGGTACTTCTCCTGATCCATGGTATCCAGGCTGATATTGATCCCAGAGACTCCTGATGCTGCCAGTTCCGGCATGAACCTGCGCAGAAGCGCCCCGTTGGTGGTCATTGTCACGGACTCAATCCCCGGAATCCTCCGAAGGTTCTGGATCAGCCCGCACACACCTTTACGCACAAGCGGCTCTCCTCCCGTGATTTTCACTCTTGTGATTCCTGCTGCCGTGGCGGCTTTTACAAGACGTATGATCTCCTCATATGTCATAACGTCACTGTGATCAGTCCTCTCTGCGCCTTCCCGCGGAAGACAGTACTGGCAGCGGTAATTGCACCTGTCTGTTACCGATATTCTTATATAATCCACATCTCTCTGATACTGGTCTTTCATTCCACGCCTCTTATCCTTATTATATACTTTTCTTGTTATATGTAACAATGGTTACCTGTCACACCCCGACCAATCACCACGCTGATTGGTCGGGAGGATGCACATAAAAGC
>VSNK01000362.1 GCA_009774255.1 Faecalicatena sp. | reverse complement strand
TAGTATAACCCACGATAATTATCCACACCTTTCACTTGTCTAAATTTCCATCTGCCGCGTCAGCTTCAATCGACGATTAAGTCATAAGGAATCCTCCCGCAAGCGGGTCCCTCCTTGTGACAATAGCTACCGGCATCGCCTCATTCAGCTTCCTTGCACATGAAAATTTATCCTGCGTGTAAGGTAGCGGTAATTATCGTGGGTTATACTAGAGCTTCCAACTATATTCCATCTGCCCACAATTCCTTATCCCTTTCTGACGATTGCCTGGCCTGCGAATACAGCCAATACTCCGAGAGTAACGCTCAGTATCGTATAAATGACTGCCAGATGCATTTTTCCATCTTCCATCAAGACTGTTGTCTCCAATGCAAAGGAGGAAAATGTAGTAAAGCCTCCGCATATCCCAACCTTCAGGAATAAAACAATCCTGGGATTCAGAAAATTTGATTTCATGGCCAATGCAGCCACAATTCCTATTATAAAAGATCCCACAATGTTTATCATTAGTGTTTTGATCGGAAAGGGACATCCCTCTTTCAACGGAATCAATCCGATTAAATATCTGCCGACTGCCCCTATAAACCCGCCGGCGCCGACAACAATGCACTCAACCATGACACACACCTTTCTCTATTTCAAGATAAGTCAATTATACTTGTTTTTCAGTACCTTTGCAACATCTGGTTCATCAGGATGGTACTTGAGCCGCACAGTGCAAATCCCAGATAAACGGCAGCACATGCTCCCATACCGACCGTATAGATTGCACTCTTGCCTTTGTCACCAAAGCCTTAACTGTTTCCAGCGCCCCTGCTTTCTTTACACTCTGTATCTGCTGTTCAGTTTCCGTAGACTCTGCAGACTCTGCGGCTTCTGTAACACGTTCTTTGGTTGAAACTACGCAGAGCAAAGACAAAAGTTCCATAACAATGCAGACGATCAGTTATGTCATCGTAAATCCCTGCTGTGTATTCGGATTGTCAGCGTCAGAGGAAAATTTCGCCAGCAAAACAACAAAGAAAGAATTCACTACAACATTACCAAGAGTCTGAAAGATCTGTTGAACATTGCCCAGCATTCCCTTCTCAGATGGATTCTTTGTAATCAGCGAGATCATGGAATAAAATGGAACCAGCATAGAGGTATAGCAAACCGTATTGACAATATTGTACATCACGAATACATATACATATTTTACCGTATCCGGCCAGCTTTTTGGTACATAAAACAGCAACATGACAGCAATTGCAAACGGAATACACATACGGAACAGCCAGCTTCTGCCTTTCCCCATCTTTGATTTCGTATTATCCACAAGGCGGCCGACAATCAGGTCGGACACGCCGTCAAACAGCTTGGACACTGCAATGATCGACGAAATAATCGCTGCGTCAAGAAAAGCTACATTTATAAAGTACACTGTAAGGAATGAACCAAGGATACCGTTGATCATATTCATTCCCAGCTGCCCGGAACCATACTCCAGACGTTCCGGCCATCCGAGGCCTGCTTCTGGATCGTTGTGTTTTGTTGCTAGTACATCATTGCATTAATCCTTGAGTAATCAGCACTCGCTATCCGCGCCATCTGCACGCCTGCTAACCTAGATGTAGCCCACTACACCGTCGGTTAGCAGACGCACAGCTGACACGAATATCGAGCACTATTACTTCAAGATTAATGCAATGATGTACTAGACTTATCATTTTTCTCTCCACTTTTCATTTGTTAAAATTTCAGCGGCTTATATCGCTCCCGATATTCCCTGGGCATCATATTTTTATATTTTTTAAACTTTTCTCCAAATGAGCGGCAATCTCACAAGAGATAGAGAACGCTTTGAGCGTGAATTTCTGAAAGCCGGGAATGATGGATGTAAGATTTATTTAATGGTTGAGGATATGAGTGGCTACAGTGGCATTAGCAAGGAAGGGTATATAAAAGATATTGCCATATAGGGGATATTGTGCTATATTGTCGATAGGGAAAGACCATGAAGCCAGGCGGCTTTACCCCTCCAGTAAGTTTGGAGGGTTCTGATTAGCCCTCCGGACGAAAGAAAGGGGGGTGATACAATGTATGTTACATATGCTGACTTATTTCAGTTTTGTATCTTCGTTGTTGCCCTTATCGGGTTGTGTTACACAATCTTTAAGGATAGAAAAAAGAAATAGCCGCCACTATTCCCAGTAGTGACGGCTTACCTATGTTAAAGCATAGGTAGACAATCATGTTGGGGTAGAGCCGCTTGTATGGCTTTCCCTCTGTCTATAATATAGCATATCTATGAGTATGATTCAAGAATCTTTTTCATTTTCCCCTACAAGTGGACGAAAACGCCAGATATAGGTTGTTTAGGCTTATTCTTCTTTATCCGGTACATACTGGAAAATATCCCCGATATCACAGTTGAATAATTCACAGATTTTGCAGACCGCTTCAACTGGGATCTGCTTTATATTGTTGTTTACAAAACCTGGATCGGGATGCATCCGGCAATACGAAAATCCGTGCAGACCGTATCTTGCAGGCAAGGGTCATTGCTGTGGCAGAAAAAGTTGTCCGGGCAGAAATCTTTGGTGTGAAGACCTCCATACTGGCCTGCGACCTGTCCTTTGACTGGCTGGGGGATGCGAGGGAACGTTTTCATGTCGGAGAGCATATCCTGGTATGCATCCTGTCTGTTACTGTACCTTTGGAGAGGGCGGTTACTTTTTTGTACCAACCGTTCCAGCGACTCCTCAAATCTTGTAGCATCTTCTGGTGTCCGTTTTGTTGGCCCTTTTAAGAGTAGGATGTGAGCCATATGAATTATTTCGCATAATTTCGATTGCTTACTATTTCAAACTCTTTGACGAATACTACATCAAAATATGCCTATTTATTCAACTCTCAGAATCTTCCACACCAATTCCATATGCGGCCTGTCCGGATTCTTTTGATAAACATTCACATGGTTCAGATCTCCGCACCGGTCTGTAAATGCCGGAAACAGGAACCCGCATTCTGGTTCTCCCGGCTCATATTCTCCGGAAAGCGGGCAGATCACACAGATCAGGTATTCAAACATTTCCTCAGATTCCCCCAACCGCTCTTTATCCGATGCCTTCGCCGGAATATCGTAGCGGTCATGGAATACAAGGATAGCATACTCGGAACCCGCGCGGTAACGTTCCATGACCACATCATAAAACGTATCCATCAATGCGTCGTTCTTCAGCCCACATTCCTTCATAGCCATGAGTAACTGCCACATGCTCCCCGTTTTTTGCGCTTTCGGTGCGAACTCATATTTCTTCAGGTTCTTATTTGTATCAGAAAACGGCACCGCCTTTGCCAGCTTTAGATTTTTCGCTTTATCCGAACCGGAAAGCTTCAGAAAATTGGTGTTGAAGCTTCCGTCAAACTCCCCGTCCCGGTCTATGTAACACCCGGCAACCCTCGTTATGGATGTCCGGGCCGGCGTCATCCTCCTGGTCAGTTCCAGCATATCTTCCCTGTTGATCAAGTTCATGCCCTCCTTTTTATTTTATCAAATTCCTTATCTGCTTTTCTGTCGCCTCCGGATAGTGTTCCTGCACATGACGGTAGCTGCCAGAAGTACCAGGCCGTCCAGGCTTTCCAGATGCCCGGAAGCATAGGATGCCGCCATTGCCCCGCCCAAAGAATGTCCGGACAGATACCAGTGACCGTACTCATAAGAATCCATAATCTTTTTAGCCTTATTCTGCCCGAAAAATGCGAGATTACACGGCATTTTGACAAGGAAACAGTCAATCCCCTGTTCGGCCAGTTCCCCCAGCAGCGGAAGATATGCGGTAGATTCCACCTTCGCACCCGGATAGAAGATCAATGCCGTGTCATCTCCCGGTCCATCCAGATATAAACCGTCTGTCATCTCTGTTACAGATACAGAATCTTTCTCCTGTAAAGATTCCAGTACGTTCTCATCTGCATGATAGTAGTCGTTTATATACCAAATACAAACGGTTGCTATAAAAAGAAAACCGATTACCGGAATAATGACCCTTTTCTTCCGCCTCATATTTTAAAGTCAATCCTTTCCAACCAATACTTGCTTTCCATTATATTCTTCTTTTCTATTTCACGCAATCATTCCTCCGCCTATTTTTCATTCTGTTTTTCATTCGTGTTACAGGTCACACCTTGACCAGGCGTGACCTGTAACTCAGGCCGCATTTTGAATTGCCTGCGGCAATGGGCGGCCTGAATACCAGCTTTTATGTGCATCCTCCCGACCAATCAGCGTGGTGATTGGTCGGGGTGTGACATGTAACTCATTCGTATAAAGCAGGAGACCTTGGTTGAAACAATCAAAAATTTGATGGATACTATGAAATGGACCGCAGAGCAGGCGATGACAGCTATGAAAATTCCAGATGCAGATAAAGGAAAATATATTGCAAAACTGTAAAAAATTTTTTCGCAATAAAAATGTGAGGTAAGATGAAATGGGATAAAACAATTTAGTAAAGCAGATTGTTTTATACTTTTCATCACTTTAAAGCGATCTTGAAAAATAAAAAAGCCTCAGAAACATTGAAGTTCCGGGCTTTTCTAAGAGGCGCAGACCGGATTTGAACCGGTGCATCAGGGTGTTGCAGACCCACGCCTTACCGCTTGGCTACTGCGCCTTAATAACATATGCAATTCTTACAACATATACAATGACTCCGACGGGAATCGAACCCGTGTTACCGCCGTGAAAGGGCGATGTCTTAACCGCTTGACCACGGAGCCTTATCCGGGACTTTTCTTCCCTTTCTGCCGTATCTTTGGAAACGCCTTGTACATATTACCATACCCTAGGAATTTTGGCAAGAGGTATTTTTGCTTTTTTCGGAACAGTATTGTAATCTTAC
>VSNK01000361.1 GCA_009774255.1 Faecalicatena sp. | reverse complement strand
ATTGTATACAGCATAATAAATCTCCTGAAAATATTGTAAAATATATCTTGACTTAAAGTGCACTTTAAGTAGTATGATTAATATGAACATTAAAAATCTAAACAGATTATAAGAAGTATGAAGCTAAAAGTCAATAAAAAGTTTGGTTTACTGGGCTGGATGCGTTACAGTTTGCGGCCGGTTAGGCCGTGAACTGTAACGTAATAATGAAAACAGACAGGAGGATTTTGACAATGAGTAAAGTATTGGTAGCGTATTTTAGTGCGAGCGGAGTGACCGCAGGGGTGGCGGAACGGCTGGCAGAGGAAACCGGAGCCAGACTGTTTGAGATTGAACCGGAATCCCCATATACGGATGCGGATCTTGACTGGATGGATAAAGGCAGCAGGAGCTCGGTTGAGATGAATGACAGAGAGAGCCGTCCGGCCATCCGTTCCCAGGTGGAGGACATGGAACAGTATGACGTTGTATTTGTGGGATTTCCTAAACTGGTGCAGGGGTTTTAGTGGTGTATAGCGTGTATTGAGTGAAAAATAATGGAATATAGCTACTTGATACACAGAGCATAGGGAAAAATGTGTATGAAGTAGAGAGGGATAATTGCAATGACTGGCAGGAGGAATGTAATCTCCAGATGCCGGTTTTTTTGATGGAAAGGGAGTTGAGGGAGGGGGATTTGATGGAAGTTATTCCCCCTCAATCTGAAAAAAAGCATGGCATACAGCAGGGAATGGGATGTGGAGAGGGATGGAAAAATGGAATTCGCCAGGACGGGAAAAATTTACTTGAATACAAACATAAGTTCTGATATGATATAGTACAGAACGACAGATTGAGGAAGATGAAAATGAGTGAAGCAAATGTATTTGAGGAATCTCCTGTTTACAGATCAGAGCATTTCCTGCTGAGACAAATGAGGATGGAGGATGCAAAAGGGCTCTTCCAATGCTACAGCAGCCCTGAGGCCGCAAAGTATTTCAATGGTGACTGCTGCGGCGATGACTTTTATTATACGGATTTCAGCCAGTTTGTGAAATGCATGGAATTCTGGGAGAGCCGGTATCAGGAAAAGGATTTTGTCCGTTTTACGATCGTATATGGCAGCACCGGAAGGATTGCAGGGATGGCAGAGATCTGCCCCTCTTACAAGTATTCGGCTGACGGGACATGCATGGGAATCCTGCGGCTTGACCTCCTGCCGGAATATGAAACCGGGGAGGATATCCAGGAACTGATGGAGTTGATCCTGAAACATGTATATGAAGATTTCCAAGTCCGTTCTGTGATCATGAAAGCACAGGAGGATGCCTTGATTCGGAGAAGTGTGCTGAAAGGGCTGTGTTTTGTTCCAGCACAGGATGAGTGCAGCATTCCGTTCAAGGATTATTTTATCCGGTATTGAGGGCAGATGAAATACATAAAAATGAATAGGGAAAAGCACAGAAACAGCAGATACAGTGTGGCCTTATAGCCAGAGGAATTGTATCTGCTGTTTCTTTTCAATGTAATAGGCTAATAGGCGGGGCACGAGCGCAGGAATAAGGCTGCTCTGCTGCTAAAGGGCTGGGCTCCCTGGCGCCAGAGGATGGAGGCTTTTGTGACATCTGCACAGTTTCAAGGGGGAAGGCTTGGTAGGTTCTGCGGATAGCTTTCCCACTTAGAAGCTGGTATAGTGTCGTACTTGAAGCAGAGAGGATTTTTAAGAAAGGAGAGAAATGACATGCTGAAAGGCGACAGGGATGAGCAATGGGCAGAGGCGCTGTCACTGTGGGTGGACCGGAAAGTGGTCACGTACCTGAGTGAGAACCATTCCCGGTTTGAGGCGATCCTCGCTGAACAGGGCCGAATGGCTGCAAAGTATCCGGTCATTATGCCGTTTCTGGACGGTGAGGGAGCCATGGAACTGACGGCTGAGGAACATCAGGCAGTCAAAGATTATCTGGACCTGCGGGAGCAAACGGAACTCCTGATCCGGGAATACCACTATTATTTAGGGCAGGCCATGAACATTCCGGGGCGGCAGGAGTTTGGCATCCACCAGAATGGAAAGCCGGGGGCAGGAGAAAACCGGACAGGCGAACTCCTGGATCTTCTGGCCGCAAACCGGATCGAGGAAGCGGACCAGATGCTCCGCTTTTCCAACCCGGAATACCGGGCAAGGGCGGAGATGGAGGCTGAGGCACAGAAAGCAGTTGCCAGCCTACAGATCACAGACGAAATGAGGTCTTCCATTGCACATTACGCAGATGCGATCCATGGACGGTGGCTAATGTTCCTGAAACTTTTTTACCAGTATGCGGTAGAGGATATTTTAAACCCGTCAGGGAAAACCGGGGGAATCGCAGGATTATGGAAGAAAGGAGTAAGATTATGGCATTACAGGAAGCAATGCCGGGAACGGCAAAAGAGAAAAGGAACAGCTGGTGCAGGGGGAACGGGCCGTGCAGCTTCCGGGGGGAGCTGCGCGGGGGAATCTCGAAAAAGAAAAAGATCCTGAACCGGAAAGTGCGGCACCGATCCAGAGCACTCCTACAGAATGCGGATTACAAGAGAATCTGCCGGACAGGACGGATGGTAGAGTTTACCTGACTTTCCCAGCCCTGTACAGACCATATGGCCGTGATTATGGCGGTATGGCCTGCGCAGGGCTGGGCCATAACATGAAAGGAGGATGAGGGAGATGATGTATTCGCTGTTTGAAGAGGTATAGCCTGAAGGGAAGCATCCTGATGAAAAAAGAAGCGGCCCATGCAGATAAAATGACAGAGTATATTTTTATATAATAGATTTTCAAGTCCGATTATTATATTTTTTACAAATATAGAAATAAGTGAAATAGTGCAGACAGGGACATCTTGTGGGATGCTTCCTGTTTTTTCATTTCAGCAAGGGGGATGACAGGTTTGGAAATGAGTGTGTTTGAGCTTCTGGCGATCGCACGGGAGAGGGCAGACGCAGACTATGTGAAGGGAGACCGTATCTTATGTGAAAAACGGTATGCCACAGATACGGAGCATATGCTGGAATTCCGGGTATTGGGCGGCCATGAGCCATACGGCAGTCCGGGAGACCACTGCCGCCTGTTCCTGACGGATGAAGCGTACCGCCAGATGCGGGAAAAGGAACGGCAGAAAAAAATACGGGTCATACGTTACGCAAGGGTCAGGGGAAGTACCCTTGCGTATGGGCCGCCCGCAGAGCGGCCTGCTTTCAAGGGGGAGGAACCTCTGCCCGCTGGGAAGAAAAGTGTTCGTAACCGCTGCCTCTTCCAGACTTCCACCGACGGTCCGGCAGGGGGAGGGAAAAAGTGTCTGGGAGCCCCGGCAGCCCCTCAAAGCCGAAATTTCTGCCCATACCCACAAAGAATGCATTACAAATAAATATAGAAAGGAAGTGATGCCCATGGTAATTGGGATCGACCATGGATTTTACGCCATCAAGGGGCCCCATGTGGTGTTCCCCAGCGGGCTCACAGTATATGATTATGAGCCATACACCATGCAGAATGTCCTTCAGTACGAGGGGAAATATTATGTCTGCGGCACCGGGCGGCAGGCGCTTTTGAAGGACAAGACCGTCAATGATAATTATTATCTGCTGACCATGGCAGCTCTGGCGCAGGAGCTCCGGCATCGGAAAGCGGAGAACCAGATGGAGGTTGTCCTTGCGGCAGGCCTGCCCCTGGCTGGCTTCGGGCGGGAGAAGCAGGCGTTCCGGAACTATCTCCTGCGGGATCATCAGCCGCTGTGTTTCCAGTATGACGATGAAAAATACCGGCTATGGATCCGGGACGTGAAGCTGTTCCCACAGGGCTATTCCGCCATCGCGCTGCATCCGGAATATGTGGACGGGGAGCCTTCCGTCCTGCTGGCAGATATCGGGGGATGGACGGTGGACCTGATGCGGCTGGACAACGCCGTCCCCAATGCGGCTACATGCCGGAGCTTGGAACTGGGTGTCATCCGGTGTATGGATGAAGCCATGGAGCAGATCCGGCGCAGGACGGGGCTGTCCGTAACCGACATCCAGATCGAACGTGTCCTAAATGGGAGCACCTGCAGCATGAACCAGACGGCCAAAGAGATGATCCAGAGCCATGGGAGGATCTATACGGAGCGGATCCTGTCCTCCATCCTGGAGGCCGGGTTTGATTTCAGGGCCATGCCGGTTGTGTTCATTGGGGGCGGCGCTTCCATCATACAGCGACATATCAGGCCACAGGACGGGCTTTGCCGGGCCGTGTTCCTGACGGATGTGCATGCCAACGCCGCTGGGTATGAACGGATTGCGGGGCAGATGCTGAAAACATGAGCCGCCCGGTGTTCTCTTTCCGGCCCAATATGGAGAACCCGGAGCATCGGCGGGCATGGAAAATCTTGCAGGGTGTCCCGGAGGGGCAGAAGAACCTGTTCCTTGTGCGGGCAATCCTCAAGGAAGATTTCGCGCGGCATCTGGAAAGGGTGGTACGGAAAGCTGTCCGAGAAGAACTGGAGGGAGTGCGGCTCGAAAAAAGAGCAGCATTGTCTGAACCGGAGATTCCGGGGGCGGAAATCCCAGAGCCGGAGATTCCCGGCCAGATGCTGGATTTTCTGTCCCGGATCGAATGAGGGCGGAGTACTCTCGGAAAGTAGGTAGGCAAGCAGAAAATCGGCAGGCTATGGAGGAGCCAATCTAAAGAAAAATGAATTTGGAGATAGCATGCCTGATATTGAGGCAGAAATAATGGGTGGGAGACATGACTCTAAAACCTCCCGTATGGCAGGTTTTGAAAAAGGCTTAATTAGGTCAGGACACCAGATTTAGGATGCTGATACCGTGCGTTTTTTCATCCGTGCATCTAAATGGATATTGATGCCGATGATCATAGTAAAGAACGAATACCGCTTTTTGGTATGGATGCCCATGTCGTGCAGATG
>VSNK01000360.1 GCA_009774255.1 Faecalicatena sp. | reverse complement strand
CCTATTGGAATATCTATATTTACGACTAAATTATAACTGCTTATCTGTATCTCTGACAACATATAGCAAACGTCGTACTTCTATTAGTTTTCTTTTCTTCGATTCTGTACTCCATCGTACTACCTCCGTCTAATGTTAGTCTGATATGTAGCGGAGCAAATGATTTCAGCATCGCGCCGCGCCTCACATCAGTTGGAGTGCTTCTGTGGAATAATCTTTTCCCAGTTCATCTGGTCACCTCCAACTTGACTGTGACTTTGGTATAGCGTTCCCGCCCGGAGGCTTCCCAACAATAAACGCTCACTTCTATCCTGAATTCTATACGGTTATCTCATACTTTTCCTTCAAATGATTCAGCATACTATACCTTATCATTCCTTCTAATTGCCTCCTTCTAACCACAATCCCCGGAGCAATTCCCTGATCTTTTGCAAATTGCAGTACATTCCTCTCTGAATAATCCTTTTCTCTTCTAAATCTTTCAAAATCATCTGATGTAATAAGCGCGTCACCGGACCATTTATCAGAGGCTTTCTCATCTGCATCAGAAGTACCATTCTGCTGGCCTACATGGCCAAGCGCAATATGCGCAAGTTCATGGAACAAATCGAACCAAAACTTATCTACGTCCTTTCCTCTGGCAGTAAGCCCCACAACAATCTTATTTCCATCTATGAACGAAGCCCCCTACAGAAATGAGCCTTTCAGATGAGGAAGAAATACCAACGTGATCCCACAATCCGCAAGACACTTTTTAGTCTTCAGGCAAAACTCCTTTGGCTTGAGAACCGTCATCTTCCGCATTTCAGGCATAGATGCAATGAATCCCTTGGTATTAATTGCTGCTGTTTGGATATCACGCGCCTTGATTTTTGCCTCCTGCGCCCAGGCCATCAAAGCCAGGTCACTTTTCTCAGTAATTGCCAGCCTTCTGCAGGGGATCCTTGTAATCTGCTCATTTCCAAGAAGTGAAAGCTCAACGACCTCAAAATATTTTCTCAGATAAACTACTTTATCCCTAGCATCTCTGGTCTCCGGAACCCATCCGAATTTCGCCATTTCACTGTAGGGAAATTGTTTCGCCATCTCAACATCAGCATCCATCGCATTTTCAGCCTCTGCTTTTATAATCTTTTCCCTGTAGATTGCTTCAAGATTATTCCAGAACTTAGCCGGAAGGCCAAGAACCATCTCTAATCTGACAGCAGTCTCAGGTGTAAGCTGCACATCACCATGAATGAGCTTGCTGATATGCTTCTCAGACATATCCATCCTGGCCGCAAACTCCTTCTGGTTCATACCTCTGTCATTCAACTGCGCTTTAATTGTCGCCCCAGGTTGCGTTGCAATAAAACTGCGGCTTCTCACCATAGTGTTACCTCCTTGACCTGTCAGCTTAACCTTTAATGATAATCGACAATTTCCAAAATATTTCCAGCTGTGGGAGGTTGGCATCCGTACAAATCTTTTCGATTTTCTTGTTCTTGTACGTGATATCCAAGCCATCACCTTTCTTTCAAATTTACCTTTGAGGTAAATCTATAATAGCATAGACATCTCATTCCTTCAAGAAAGTGCCGGATTGTCAAATCGTCCTCCTTTGACGTTTAAACTTATAGATTGATTTTAAATCAATTTCCTTCTTGATAGAATGAAAGTTCTTTACAAATATACTCCTATATAGTATAATCCTCTATAGGAGGAATTTACTATGGTGATTCAGGCAGGGAACATGATTTCGCAGATTAAGCGGCTCAGCGACAGAATTTTTGAACGTATTCTTGCAAAAAGGAATATCGACACTTTCAACGGTGCCCAGGGGCGGCTTCTCTATGTGCTGTGGCAGGAGGAATCTATTTCCTTGAGGGAGCTTGCCGACAGAACCGGACTTGCAGCAACCACATTGACAGGCATGGTAGACCGCATGGAAGCCTCCGGTCTGGTCTGCCGGGTTCCTGACATCAATGACCGCAGGAAGACATTGCTCACCTTAACCGGGAAAGCCAAAAAGCTGCAGGCGGATTATACGGTCGTTTCCGGCCAGATGACAGATATCTTCTACGCCGGATTCACGGATGAAGAGATCCGGCAGTGTGAAATACTGCTCACGCGGATTCATGAAAACCTGAAGCAATATGAATCATAGGCCGCGCCCCCTCTTTGCATCAAAGAGTACTCTCATACGGCAGAACGCAGGCCTAAGCTTGAACTTTTATGCCTATTCATCCATGAATATGCCTGTATATACCGATATGCAGGATTCCTCGGACAGAAAAAATTGACACCGCCTGCCGGGAGAACATTCCCGGAAAATGAAAGGAGACAAACGATGAACCAGAACGTAAAAGATGATGTAATCCAAAAAGTAAAGGAATTGATAAATGCCCCATCCTGCTGTGCGGATGCCAAGGAAGCAGCGCAGAATTGGCTGGATGCCATTGGAACTGACAAGGAAAAGGAGCAGGCCAAAAACCTGATCGCTGAGTTGGAAATGGATATCATGCCGGTGGACGGACTGATTGCTTTTGCAGAATCCAGAGCAGGCGCGCAGGTATTTGGAGCGGACAAGGCAAAGGACGTGGCTGCCCACGGACGCAGCATCAAGGAGGCCGGAGCGAAATATTGCGACTGCGCGGCATGTGCGGCTGTGGCTGAAATTCTTGAAAAGAAAGACGCGATTTTATCCTAACCCCGATAATCCGAAAAAGCACGATACAATCATTTTGCCGCTTTGCGGCGGCGGCTGATGCAATACTCACGGCAGATTTCAACAGCCGTAAATATATATAATTCACAATACCCATTTCAGCGAGCTGCCATATAGAAATTACGGCAGCTCCAATTCGGTCAATCCCGACTGTTGTCAGAACAAGAAATTACCGATAATAATAAATGAAAAGATATCTTCTCCTAATAACAGGAACACCGATATCCATGAATTTCAAATCTGATTCAACAACCGCATTGTGGTATCAGGACCGACATTTCCACATTGTTTTCTCATATCCCTTCCAACAAACTGATTCTTTGACACTCTGACCGCAAAAAATTTGATTTCGTCTGCCTGTTCCTCCAATTCTATCAAAAATTTTTCATAATCGGACATAAACAATTTATCTTGAATCACACGATATTTTTCAAATTCACTCTCAGCATAAAGTTTTGCTTTTTCAGCACTGATTTTTCCGGCTCCGGTTAATATTTCAGTTCCGTTGAATTCCTAGAATCCATCTAATCTCTTTGCCCAATCTTCCATACTCATTGGAATATGTCGCTCTGCCTGTAGTTCTGCTTAATCAAGATATAAGGAAACGATACGCTCAAAATATTCATCCGTAAACATGGTACCCTTTTTCAAACGCTCCTTATCCATCACCCAACCCTGGATCGTATAATCCTTCACGATTTGTCCGGCCCACTTACGGAATCGTACCGCTCTTTCGTTATTGACCTTAAAACCAGCATCAATGATCATCTGGAGATTATAATGAACAATTACACGGTTCACCTGACGAGCTCATCCTTCCATTGCCGTCATTAAACGGAGGGAGAGCCGATCTCTCGACTCTCCCATAAAACCTGACTGCCCGGTACTTCCTTACTTTTCCTTAACCGGAATCCACACTTCCGCATAATACTCCGTGTCCTGCATTCCCATCTTAAAATCTTCCGGATTGCTGTAATACTCAATATTATATCCTTCCGCAATCTCATAACTGCTTGCAGGCAGCCACTCAGAAAAAATTCTGCGATTCACTTCCTGCAGAGGAAGCGGCATTGCGCCCCGGCAGGGGAACACAGCCCATGTATGCGCCTTGATCTCATGCACATCCAGCTTATTCTTCTCTGCTTTCTCTGCATCAAAATCATCAGCAATCATGTATCTGAACTGATTCCCGGCCATTTCCTCATCAAAGCAGATACCATACATTCCCAGTACAGGCCTTTTTTCCACCTGGATAAAAACCTCATTCCAGAACTGTGGGATATCCGCGTCGGCATTCTCATAAGAGAAATCCTTTGAAATGCCCATTACCTTAAATGCTTTCTTTTCTTCGATTCTGTACTCCATTGTACTACCTCCGTCTAATGTTAGTCTGATATGCAGCGGAGCAAATGATTTCAGCATCGCGCCGCTGCGCCTCACATCAGTTGGAGTGCTTCCGTGGAATCTTGTAAATGCCTTAGTGAAACTATCCGGAGAATCATAGCCGTACTTCATCGCAAGATCGATCACCTTCACATCCGATGAAAGAAGTTCCTCACCGGCAATCGACAATCTTCTCATGCGAACATATTCCCCAACGGTATATCCGCAAAGCATGGAAAAACCTCTTTGGAAGTAAAAAGCGGATGTATTCACCTCCCCGGCTATCCTGCCTGCCGTCAGTTCTTCGGTTATGTTCCCTTCAATATACTCAATGGCATCCTCAATGATCTTTCCCCAGTTCATCTGGTCACCTCCAACTTGATTGTGACTTTAGTATAGCATTCCTGCCCGGAGACTTCCCGACAATAACTGCTCACTTTTGTCCTAAATTCTATACGGCTATCCCTGATCCTCTGCAAATCGGAACACATTCCTCTCTGAATCATCCTTTTCTCTTCATAATCTTTCAAAAACATCTCTTATGACGTGGGGTATTAGGATCCATCCGCCTTTATCTGAACTTTAAGAAATTTACAGGGATGATACCTATAGAATACAGAATGTCAGCATCATAAGCAAGGGAGTATTTTTAAAGAAATTTTTTTCCTGTTGTCAGAACAAAAAACTCACGATATAATAAGTGAAAAGATATCTTCTATTGAAAACAGGAAGTATATCTTTTTACTTCTGACAACTCATATAACGCCCACATAGACATAGAAAAAGCAACAGAAAGGATTTATCAGGCTATTGCTTTTATTTGGCTATATGGGCGATTCTA
>VSNK01000036.1 GCA_009774255.1 Faecalicatena sp. | reverse complement strand
GATAGAAATAACATATTTTATAGTAGAGATTATTACTAATATTATCATAAATAAAAATAACCATAATCCCTTTTTCAGATAATATGATATTTTTTTCAGATATAGTACGTAAAGAAATATCCCTATACAAATAAAAAATGCCTCAATAAGGAACACTTGAATATTATATAGAAAAAAAGAAGAAACTCCAGTTGCTATCATCATTTGTATAGCACTGGCATATAAAAAAATCTCTACACTTTTTTCTATACATTTATATGTTTTTCCATCCATATTGTTTCATCCCTTCTTTCGATAGCAATTTATCATATTCCTTTATTATTTTTTACAAGTTTTTATTTCTATGAGCAAAAAAAGTTCTTCCGATTCCTGTTATTTTCTATAAAATATCTTTATATTTCAAAAAAAGAGTTTTCTTTTTCCTGGCATCAATATATCCTCCTTACTATGTCCCAACCCAAAATTAAAATATTCAACATGAGAATTTTCTTTCTTTTCGCAAATTCAATGAAAATTTTTTTCCCTTTTGACATTCTCGACATATAAGGGTTATTTCCCCATCCTGGACGATGTTCATTAAAACAATCTATTTCTCTGCATATTTCTGACTTATTTCTTCCTGAACGGATCATGATCATAATCATGCCATACATCAAATCTACAATGGAGCGAAACTCTATTTCCTGCTCAAATCCTGGCACAGAATTCCTTTCTACATTTTCGCAACTTTTCGGATAAAAACTCACATCTACATTTTTATAGTTTTTATTCGAATTCGAGTCAGAACGCTGGTAATAGTAATACATTGGTTTACGGATAATAGATATCTTAGACGTTCTAGTAAGTAACGGAATTATCAACCCCTGTTCTGCCGCACGCCATACATTTGTAGGAAATTTTAAACCAGTATCCATAACAAATTTTTTTCGAAAAAGTCTGGTTACCGCATATGGCCTACAAAACGCAATTTTTTCTTTTTGCGTAGATTCTGTTGTCAGGTTTGAAAATGGACTCATTTCTTTATAATTGTCATTCGAGTAGTAATAATAAATGCTACTCATCACAATATCTGACTGATCTCTTACTGCGACATCATACATAGCCGATATATAATCCTCTGTCACCCAATCATCACTGTCAACAAAAGCAAGCCATTCTCCTGTTGATGCTTCCATACCAGTATTCCTGGCAGCGGATAAGCCTCCGTTTTTTCCACGCTGTATAAACCGGCATAGCTGAGGATACTTTTCAACATACTCTTTTGCAATATCCGCACTTCCATCCGTAGAACAATCATCAATTAGCAGAATTTCAATATTTGTATGTACTTGCTTCACCAACGAGTCCACACAGCGTCTTAAATATGCTCTGACATTATATATAGGTACAATAATAGAGACTTTCTCCTGCATATGATAAATAACTCCTTTTCTAGCCTTTTTCCTTCCCTTTCAGACTCAATACATAGACTTGTCTGTGCTGCCCGTCCGCCCCGTCAAAACAAATCTCATTAGAATTAAAGTTCCATCGTGGATGCAGATCACAGCGTGTTTCATTTATATACCGCACGTTTGAATAGATACTGCCAATCTTTTTAATTTTTTCGTCTGAAACTCTGATCAGATATAAAGCCTGTTTTCGTTTCCAGTCAGGATAAGTATCTGTAATGATATACTTCCCGTCCGGAGAATACGAAGGATGACCGTCGACCGTAAGAATTCCCTTTCCTATAGTCTCTCTTTTCTGCGTCTTATCGTGGAGCACATGGTACGCATCCCCATCAAGTTTTGAATAACAGTAGGAAATAATTGTTTCATCATCTTTCCAATTATTATGAGACACCATTCCATCATCCAGCAAGAGATACAGATCACTTCCATCCACATTACAAGTAAGCAGTCTATGATGAGTTACTCCATCCACGATCCATCGATGTATAAACATCAATCTCGTGGCAGAAGGATTCAACATAATATGATTCACTTTATGATAGCCTTTTTTCATGGATTCCTGACTATTCCATTCGGCAAGCATGCTATAACTAAATGGCAGTTCCGTCACCGTATTGCTGTCAATATCCAGCTTCCATATACACGGAGAATTCGGATATCTGTCTGATGCCGTCACATCTTCTACATTACAATATCCATATCCCGGACGAAATGTATTCAGCCTGGAAAAATCAAGAGTCATTGCCAACTTTCCATCTGCCGAAACCGTATAAACAGGTTTTTGCAATACTTTCTCTGTTCCATCCGACAAACTATAAATAATACTACAATATCTTCCATCACGGAAATCATTAAAAAGAATCCGGGATGAAAAGTCTGGTCCCAGCCACTGAAGCATACATCCTTGCTGAGAATTCCAGACATGTGTATTTGTCAAAATTTTTTCTTCTCCGGATAAACAATCATATAATATAATTGGTGTGGCTTTCTGGGATACATATTCCTTTTTCGCATTTTCCGGTGCAAGGTAAACCATATATTTTTGATCTTTGCTCCAGGGCGACTTATCATAATATCCGAAATTATGATCTGTTCCATTGGAACTGATCTGTATCAATCCTGGCATTTTTGTCTGTTTGTCGCTTAGAAAATTACCCGTACAGGCATATATATTTTTCAAAACACGTTTTAACTTTGGATAACGGGTTAATTTTTTTGCCGCTTTTCGAATTACGCTCATATTTTTATCATACCTTTTTTTATCGTACCCTTTTACTCTTAAAATCTATAAACTCCAGTAAAGACCCCATCCCATAACTCACATGCAGCATCCAATAGCACCCGCACATTTTCATTACTCTCCCGATATTTCTTGTTTTTTCCATTGCAAAATATATCGCCATACCAAAATATAATAAATACATCATTAGGAACATCCAGCGAAATCCCTTCCGGAAGATACCTGCGGTGATAAGCAGCAGGTTGCCTGACACAAAGAAAAGAGGAATCATATGGCGCAAAGAAATCCCTTCCTTACTTTCACTCGTTTTCCACCCGATGATTCCCCATTTCCCATTTCCAAAGGCCTGTTTCATCATTCCCTTTACATTCTCACGGGCATGATAGGTGCTTTTGACAGAGGTTTCCAGATAAAATTTTCCGCCGCATTTTTTTATCCGCCCATGCATGTCATTGTCCTGGTTCCGCATGAATTCTTCATTAAAATATCCGGCTTTCTCAAAGACAGACTTTCTATAGACTCCATATGCCACTGTATCCACATAGCCGGACTTCTCCGCATATCGGAATTTCGCGTTCCCCACCCCGAAAGGCGAGGACAGCACATCTGCGATCAGCCTCCCCTTTTCTGTCAGCGGCTCGGTCTCAATCCGCCCCCCGGCACATGCTACATCAGGTTTTTCCTGAAGGATCCGCACACATTTTCCAATCAAATCCGGATCTGCCTGTGCGTGAGCGTCAATACGCACTACATACTCTCCCTTTGCAGCTTGTATGCCAATATTCCATCCAGCCGCAAGAAGCCGTTTTGGATTTTCCAAATAGTGTACCTGCACTTTTCCATGCTCTTGCTCATACGCATCTACCGCTTCTTTTGCCGCTTCAATTGTTCCGTCTTCCGAATGGCCGTCAATAATCAATAATTCAAAACAATCTTTGGGGTATCGCTGATTGAGTAAAGACGCAGCGGCAGCTTTTATATACCGCTCTTCATTCCGTACCACGATCATTGCCGTCACAAACGGTTTTCTCTGTCCCTGATCCATAATCCTCTCCCGGTAAAATAAAATTCGCCCTTCAAAAGTATCGGAAATAAAAATGAACTTTTGCAGGCCGACTCATAGATTTTCCCGATACCAGTCAATCGCCAGCCTTATCCCTTTTTCGAAACTGTACTCTGGGTCGTATCCCAGAAGTTTCTTTGCCTTGGAAATATCCGCGTTGCTGTGCCGGATATCTCCCGCCCTCTCCGGGCCAAAGTTCGGCTCCACATGAATTCCAAGCGCCTCGGTCAGTCCATCATAAATATCAATCAGATATTCTCTTCCGCCATAGGCAATATTAAAAGCTTCTCCTGCTGCCTCCTTCGGTGCAAGACAAGCTTTCAGATTTGCCTCGATTACATTGTCAATATATGTAAAATCCCTGGATTGTTTTCCGTCTCCGTTGATCGTCGGTACCTCACCCTGAAGCAGTAATTTCAGAAATTTCGGAATCACTGCCGCATAGGCCCCGTCCGGATCCTGACGCCGGCCGAATACGTTAAAATACCGCATTCCATAGGTTTCCAGTCCATAAAATTTCGTATACATGCGGGCAAATTCCTCATCCGCTCTCTTTGTCAATGCATACGGTGAAAGAAGATTTCCCTCTCTCCCTTCCTTTTTCGGAAGGTTGGGTTCATCCCCATAGACGGAACTCGAAGACGCATACACAAATTTCTTTACTCCGGAAATCCTTGCTGCCTCCAGCATATTCACAGTGCCTGTGATATTATTTTCCGCATAGAACAGCGGCATTTCTATGCTCCTTGGAACACTTCCCCAGGCTGCCTGGTGCAGCACATAATCCACTCCCTTACATGCTTTCTTACAGACCTCGATATCCTTGATATCCCCTTCGATGAATTCATAATCCAGTTCATCCAGGAACATGTCCACATGTTCTTTCTTCCCGGTGGACAGGTCGTCCAGGCAGCGCACCTGATATCCCATGGAAAGAATTGCTTCGCAGAGATTTGATCCAATAAATCCGGCGCCTCCTGTAACCAAAAACAGGGAATGTTCCGGGAACTTTAACTGTTGATAACCCATATCTTATCGCTCCTCATAGTCATTTCATATTGTTTTCGTATCATCATTTCTCAGTCTTTTATAACTGTTTCATCATCATTTCCCAGTCTTTTATAACTGCTTCATCATCATTTCATAGTCTTTCCATGTATTGCCTACAGCCTCCAATATAGATAGCCGGCATTTTCGAATTCTTTCCGGTTCAGCAATCCTTTGATGTCCAACAAGACCTTTTTTTCTCCCTCTTTATACAGTCCCGCAAGATTTCTTTCCGACATTTTCAAGAATTCTTCATGGGCCACCGCGACAATCACGGCATCCATATCCTGTATCACATCAAGATCGGTAAATGCAACATCATATTCTCTTTTTGCCTCCTCTGCGTCTGCTACCGGATCTGTAATGACCGGATGAATTCCATATTCTTTTAATTCATTTACAATATCAATGACTCGCGTATTGCGCGTATCCGGGCAATTCTCTTTGAACGTAAATCCCAGTAATGCCACTTTTGCATCCTGCACTCTTTTATCTGCTTTGATCAGATTCTTCACCAGATTTTCCGCCACATACTTTCCCATATCATCATTGATACGGCGTCCGCTGAGAATGATCTGGCTGTGATATCCCAGTTCTTCTGCCTTATAAGTCAGATAATAAGGGTCCACCCCGATACAGTGTCCGCCCACTAAGCCCGGCCGGAAATTCAGGAAATTCCACTTGGTTCCTGCCGCTTCCAATACCGCCTTGGTATCAATTCCCATTTTATTAAAAATAATCGACAACTCGTTCATGAACGCGATATTGATATCTCTCTGGCTGTTTTCAATGACCTTGGCCGCCTCCGCTACCCGTATACTTTCTGCCCGGTGTACTCCAGCGTCCACTACCATTTCATACACTCTTGCGACCGTGTCCAGTGTCTCCTCGTCCATTCCGGAAACAATCTTTGTAATCGTCTCCAACCTGTGGACCTTGTCCCCTGGATTGATCCTTTCAGGTGAATATCCGATCTTAAAGTCTTTGCCGCAGACAAGTCCTGATTCCTGTTCCAGGATCGGCACGCATACATCTTCCGTCACACCCGGATACACCGTGGATTCAAATACCACGATACTTCCGAGAGACAGATGCCGGCCTACCACATGACTGGCTCCCTCTACGGGTGTAAGATCCGGAGTATGGTCGTCATTCACCGGCGTCGGCACGGCGACAATAAAGAACCTTGCCTGATCGAGATCATTTTCATCACTGGTAAATTGGACTGAAGTATTTCGGATTACTTCATCCCCGACCTCCTTCGTTGGGTCAAAACCGCTTTCATATAATCTGACTTTCTCCTGATTCACATCGAATCCGATTACGTCCGCCTTTTTTGCGAACGCAACCGCAATCGGCATTCCCACATATCCTAATCCGACCAAAGCAATCCTTTCCTTTTTTGCTGCAATCTGTTCGTATAATCCCATCCGTCTATCCCCTTTTTTCTGCCTGTAAGATACTGATATCCTGCGCAGTCCGCACAAGTTATACTGAGTGCCAGATAAATCTGCCGCACAATATCATTTGATGCGCACAGCCGCATGAGGAATTATACCCCTTTGCGGTTGCGGCTGACGCGATACTCACGGCAGATTTCATTGGCCGTGAGTATATTTATCAACAGTCCCTTACGGTTCTCTGCATCTGTTTGATACATCTGTTTTATGAAACCATGACTCCAAGTGTTTTTATCATTGTCCTCATTTCATGAAACAGGCTGAATTCCTTTATTGATCTTAAATTCCATTTCATTTTCTCCGGCAATACTTTCTCGATATATGCCTCATCTACATCTTCCATCTCCTGCAAAAGCATCCCTTCATCTTTATACCCAATGCTCGCCTCTGAAGTCACCCCTGCGGGCAGAAGCAATGTTGCCTTCATTTCATTTGTGTAAGCATTCACATATTTGGGTACTTCCGGCCTGGTGCCTACAAAGCTCATATCGCCAAATAAAATATTAAAAAGCTGCGGTATTTCGTCCACTCTGTTCTTTCTGATTTTTCTTCCGACCCTTGTCACCCTGGAATCATTCTTCGCCGTAACCAGGGCGCCCATTTTATCCGCATTTACTACCATCGTTCTGAACTTAAATATGTAGAATTTCCTTCCGTACTGCGTTACTCTTTCCTGACGGTAAAAAACCGGCCCTTCGCTGTCCGATTTAATCCTGATTGATATAATCAGAAATATGGGTGAGAATATAATGATCAAAATCAGAGAAACAAAAACATCAAAAATACGCTTTATTTTAAGACTAAAACGTTTCTTATCCAAAATGTCATAATATGTTTTTACCTCTTCATTCCGCATAAACTCAGGAATGTCATCCCACGCTCTAAACCGCATACCCAAGTACCTCTCGCCGCCTCAGAAGCTCCCGCGTTTTTATCGCGACATATTCTACGTCCTCTCTTTTCAGGCAGGTATGTAACGGCAGCGTAATCTCATTCTCATACTGGTGAAATGCATTGGGATAATCTTCCATATGAAATCCCAATTCCTTATATGCTGTCATCATCGCCAATGGTTTATAATGTACATTTGACGCAATTCCTTCCTCCGCCAGCCTGCGGATAAAATGATTTCTCTCCTTCTCCGCCATCTCCGGAATTCTTAACAAATACAGATGTCCGCTCGATATCTGGTCTTCCCCATGATGCTTTAATGTCTGCATTCCCATCGGTAAAAAAGCCGAATCATATCTGTCAATAATCTCCCGCCGCTTCTTCAAGATCCCTGGATATCGCTCCAATTGCTTCAGCCCGATCGCCGCCATGATATCCGTCATATTGCACTTATAAGCCGGTGAGACAATATCATACTCCCATGCCCCGGGCTGGTTTTTAGCCAACGCATCCTTCGACTGTCCATGCAGGGAATACAGCATGAATTGTTGATAGATCCGGCCGTCATCCATCCCTTTTATCGGATTCCAGGTCAAAGCTCCACCCTCCGCAGTCGTCAGATTCTTCACCGCGTGAAAAGAGAAACTGGTGAAATCCGCGACAGCGCCGCTTCTTTTCCAGTTTCCCTCTATTTTCCTCTCTGCTCCAAATGCATGTGCGCTGTCAGCCACCACCGCAATTCTTCCGATTGCCTCCTGAATCTCATTTTTTGGGCAAAATAGAGCCTTCTTTCTTTCCACAATATCAAAAATCCGGGAATAGTCGCATAACACACCTCCCAGATCTACCGGAATAATCGCCTTTGTTCTCTCTGTGACCGCATGTTCCAGGGCATCATAGTCCATCTCAAAGCTGCCTTTTGCCACATCGACGAATACCAGCTTTGCCCCCACATGACACACCGGACTTGCCGATGCCGTGTATGTATAGACGGAGGTAATCACCTCATCCCCTTCTCCCACGCCCAGGAAACGCAAAATTGCTTCCAGACATGCGGTAGCGGAATTCAAAGCGACCGCTTTCTTCGTCCCGCAGTATTCTGCAATTTTCTGTTCGAATTGTTTCGTTCTTGGCCCGGTCGTGATCCATCCGCTTTTCAACGTCCGAACCACTTCTGCAATCTCCAGCTCCGTAATATCCGGCGGCGAAAAAGGAATCTGCCTTTTCTCCATTTCACATCACCTCGTATCCATATTTTTTTCCCACTATATTTTTCCCACCATCACTATTCCAAGATGGAGCACCGTTTTTCGGTTCATAAAATCAACATTTATCTCTGTTTTCCGTCTATAAAGTTTAATTTTCTTAATCTGCTCTTCCACATCTTCCTCAGACATTGATACATGAGTGATTATAATTTACAATACTTCTATTCTCAGTTCCCATGATCTGCTTGAGCCACTCTACCTCATAATCTGAAAGCACTATAAACTCCCCTCCGTGCTTATCAAGTCCAGACCAAGAGCGATCTGCTTCATGATACCATCGCGGGACTTGCGGAAGAAATGTCCACTTTGATGAAGGTAGATAGTATTTTAATCTTTCTATAGTTAATTTTATTAATAAAAAAATAATGTCAAATTCCAAACAACCCAATAACAATCAGATACCGAATTTGACATTATTTATTCAAAAATATACTTAAAAACAAATCTTCAGTTGTATATCATCTTTTTCATCTTCCCTTATAACTATTCCCCATTCAATCACGTCTTCGACACAATCTCCAACCCCACCTGTATCTTCTGTATCCTTCCAAACATCGGAAGTTCCAGATAGGCCTTTCTTTTATGCCGATCAATCTTTTTAATATACCCTTCTTTCCCTGCAAGAGGACCTGACATAACGATCACTTTTGAATTTTCTATAATTCCTTCCGAAATCGGAACCACCTGCTCCTCTCCCCCGAAGGCAGTCAGAAATTCCACTTCTTCCTCCGTAAGTGGTACTACATCATCACCGGTTCCCAGAAGCTTTGTCAATCCTGATACCTGCTTCAGGTTCATGAAAAGACGTTCCAGCTCTCCGGAATCCAGAAATACATACCCTGGAAAGAGGATTTTTTTCTGTGTTTTCCATTCACCTTTCAGGTGTCTTCTTTCTTCATAATATGGAATAAAACAATCTTTGAGCACATCCGACGATATATTCTTTTCACATTGAATCCGGATATTATCTTCCGAACCTGTACGTACCTGTATAACGTACCACATATACAATCCCCTCATATAATAAATTTCCCCGCAGCAAGCTGCGGGGGATTTGACCCATGAAATAAAATTAAGTTTGCGTCCTGACGCACACTTAGGAGCTGTCGCAAAATACAGCTGCGACAGCACACATTTTTGTTCTGCATGTATTGTGACCTACCTTGCGCGCCGCAGTGCGCATCTCACGGAGGGCTTTTGTTCTGTAGGAAAATCCAAAAATTCCTACAGAACAAAAAAATGCATGCTTCGCCATTCCGTCTTCATACAGGCGGACTGACAGCATCATTATCACAACAAGAACTTCTAAACGCGGCGAAGCGACGATTTAGAAATCTTTGCATTTTTATCAATACAATATCCGGCCATTTTCGGCCTCAAATCTACTCACATATTATAAAATACTCTATCCAGATAGATTTGTCAAGATATTTCATCACATGGAATATTTAGTAAAAAAATGTGGTAAAAAATGTCGTTGCAGGTCACTGACAAACCGGCGTAGTGACTGGTCAAGTATGACATGTATCAAAACGAGCGGAAAACAGGCGCAAAACGGACACAAAATGGACGGCAAAGCAGGCGCAAAATGAGTACAAAAAAGGAATGCCGCTCTACCAGCCAGCATTCCTTTTTTTCAATCCCCTTATCCGCAGTCCCTATTTCCCCACTGCCTGTGCCCTTCGCTTGGGCTCTGCCTTTTTCACATCATCAATCATGTACACCTGCCGATAGTTATTTTCCTGCTGATCCAGCTGGTTTTCTTTTTTCTTTTGTTCTGCCTGCTTCTTGTTCACATCTACATCCGCAATTCCCCGATTTAAGAATGCGTCCGGCAGATTGGAGCTGCAGTCCTGGAAATCTTTTTTCCACTCAGACTGGATCTTCTGATCCCGGATAATATCCGCCTTGCGGAGATTATATGTGGGCACGAGTTTCTTCACGATCTTCTTCATATGATCTGTTTCCGCATAAGCAGACTGATACAATTCTTCCAGATCCTTCAGGAACTCTTCTTCATCAAATTCAATCGGCCTTCCGATATGAATTCTTTCATTTTCCGTACTGCGCAGTCCTTCTTCTTCCATGAGCAGTTCTTCATACAGCTTTTCACCCGGGCGGAGTCCGGTATACTTGATCTCAATGTCTACACCGGCTTCGTAGCCTGACAGTTGGATCAGGTTTCTCGCCAGATCAGCAATCTTCACAGGCTGTCCCATATCCAGCACAAAGATCTCTCCGCCTTCTGCGCTTGCTCCTGCCTGAAGCACAAGAGAAACAGCCTCGGGAATCGTCATAAAATAGCGCACAATGTCCGGGTGGGTCACCGTAACAGGCCCTCCTGCCGCAATCTGTTTTTTGAAGAGAGGAATGACGCTTCCATTACTTCCCAGCACATTTCCAAAGCGAACCGCAACATATTCCGTATCGGAACGGTTGCTGAACACCTGGATGATCATTTCACAGATACGCTTGGATGCCCCCATGATATTGGTCGGATTGACCGCCTTGTCCGTGGAAATCAGCACAAACTTTTTCGTATGATACTTATCAGCCGCGAGCGCAACCTTGTATGTACCGAACACGTTATTTTTGATTGCTTCGTTGGGACTGTCCTCCATCAGCGGTACATGCTTATGTGCCGCCGCATGGTATACAATATCCGGTCTGTAACGTGAAAACACACTGTTGACTTTTCGTCCGTTGCGCACGGAACCGATCAGCACTACCAGATCCAGATACGGATACTTCCGCATCAGTTCCTGCTGAATATCATATGCATTATTTTCGTAGATGTCAAATATAATCAGCTGGCGGGGGCCATTCGCCGCAATCTGCCGGCAGAGCTCGCTTCCGATGCTTCCGCCTCCTCCGGTCACCAGCACGACCTTATCCGATACATAGTGGCCGATTTTTTTCGTCATAACCCGGATAGGCTCACGACCAAGCAGATCCTCAATCTCTACATTGCGCAGCTTGGATACACTCACGTCACCTTTCACGAGCTGGTATACCCCTGGCAATATCTTCATTTCACAATTGGGGACGTTCTGGCAAATCGACAGAATTTTTCTCTGTTCCTTTTTACTTGCGCTCGGAATAGCCATAATGATCTCATTGATAGCATATTTCTGAGCGTACTCTACAATCTTCTCCCGCCCCCCTACTACTTTTACTCCATGGATAAAGGTTCCCTGCTTCCTGGTATCGTCATCTATAATACAGCAGATATGGGCGTCCAGCTCATTGCTCAATTCCAGTTCCCGCATAACTACGTTGCAGGCCTCCCCTGCGCCGATGATCATGGTATTGCGCATGTGGCTCCCATGGACCTGTCCCCGGTACAAAAGCTGGACGAGACGATAGGAAAAACGGGTGGCACAGGTAAATAAGAATAACAGCGTTCCATACAGCAAAAAATAACTCCTGAATATACTCTTGTATGTAAAAAAGTAATAAAGTGAGTTAAACAGCACGGAGCCTAAGCATCCCTCCAAGACATACACCAATTCCTTGATACTGGCAAATCTCCACAAACTGGTATAAAGCCTGACTCCTGCATAGATGGCCACCGTGACCACCGTATTAATCGGCATCATCCCAATCACAGATGTTAGATATTCCGCATTCGCCCTATGTACATCACTGAACCTGAGCCAGAGAGACAGATAAGAACTCAAATTAATACATATAATGTCTAATATGATAAAAAATACCTTGGACAGGATAGAAAAACTGTTCTTCTCCTTTATTTCTTCTACAAATGTTTTCATATGTATAATCCTCCCATTTTGTGACGCCTTATATTTATGATTCACCCGTCAAAGTTTTTATTTTTCTTGCCGGCCGAATCATTGATACTCATAACTGATGACTTCTGCATGAGCATCACGCCGGCCGCAGCCACAAAGCGGCATATTTCCTTATGCTTTCTTAAAAATAACCCATTTACTGAACAGATAATTCATGACGATCACTAAAATTCCGGCAATGATCTTGATCACTGAATCACGGAAGCCCATCATGTCTACCAGCACAAGAAGCATAAGCGTCTCTGCCACACCGGAAAAAATACGTGCAGCTGCAAACTGCCAGATTTCTTTTAATAATTTTCTCCTGCTCCAATCCAGGGAAGCAAAAACATAAATCTTATTCACCAGATATGCGAATATCACTGAAAAGACCCACGCGATCACATTGCTCACCAGATAGTGTACGGAGAATAGCTTTGTACACGCAAAATATATTGCATAATTAACGATCGTAGTCAGTACGCCGCAAATTGCATACACGATCAACTCTCTATATTGCAGTAACATCCGTTCCAAAAACTTTTTCATATCATCACCGAATTTTTCTGACTGTTTCAAGAGCTGATTCAACCACCTTGTCCATATCGTAATACCGATAATTGCCCAGCCTTCCGCCAAAGATCACATTTTTTTCTTTTTCCGCGAGCTTCCTGTATTCCTCGTACAACCGGCTGTTCCGCGCATCATTCACAGGATAATAAGGTTCCATTCCAACCTTCCACTCGGAAGAGTACTCTCGTGATATGACCGTTTTTTCCTGCTGTCCGAATTCGAAATGCTTGTGTTCGATTATTCTCGTATAAGGAACTTCCTTGTCCGTATAATTTACGACCGCATTTCCCTGATAATTATCACAATCCAGCACCTCGGTCTCAAACCGGACGGAACGGTATTGCAGTTCTCCCAAACAGTATCCAAAATATTCGTCGATCATTCCCGTAAAAATAATCTTGTCCGCAATATCCGGATTCTCCTCGCGGAATGTAAAATAATCCGTATCTGTCCGTACTTCTATCCCTTCCAGCATACGCTCTACGATGGCAGTATAGCCTCCGATCGGAATTCCTTGATAGCGGTCATTAAAATAATTGTTATCATATGTAAACCGAACCGGCAGGCGCCGGATGATAAATGCCGGCAAATCTTTACAGTCTCTTCCCCATTGCTTTTCCGTATATCCTTTTACCAGCTTCTCGAACACATCCCTTCCCACCAGGGACAGGCATTGCTCTTCCAGATTCTCAGGGTCCTTGATTCCTGCCTCTTCCACCTGCTTTGCGATCATCTCCTTCGCTTCCTGCGGCGTTCGGATCCCCCACATCTTGCTGAATGTGTTCATATTGAAGGGCAGGTTATACAGTTCGTCTTTATACACCGCGACCGGTGAATTGATATAATGATTGAACTCTGCGAATTGATTCATATAGTCCCATATTTCCTTGTTGGAGGTATGGAAAATATGTGCGCCATACTTGTGCACATGGATTCCCTCAATATCCTCACAATACACATTCCCTGCAATATGGTTCCGCCGGTCAATCACAAGGCATTTCTTTCCTCTTTTGTTGAGCTCATATGCCATAACCGCTCCATACAAGCCTGCTCCCACAATCAGATAATCAAACTTCATAACATACTTCCTCTGTCTTCATTTTTTTGTAACTACTCAGGACAGACGGGTCTGAGATCTGCTGTCCTGAGTAGTTACATTTTTAATTATCCGGAACATGAGTGTTCTCTGTACCCTATTCTACTCTCTCTCCTAAGGTGTTGTCAACGTTTGTTCACATATTAACAAAACTTACTATATATTTTTGTAACAAATTATACCAATATTAGTCGAAACGCCCAACATTCTCGGCCAGAAGCTGTGCGGCATACGGGTTTTTGGTCTGCCGTTCACAATAAACCGCGAATAGAACAAAGAGTTTCGCTTGCGAAACTCGCGCCTGCGGCGGTCGCACCGCGACATCTACCTTGTACGCCGTAGTGCGCATCCCCCGGAGGGTTTTTGTTCTATAGGATAATTCGGAGAAGTTTCCTATAGAACAAAAAATCCGGCAGCCAGAACTTATATCTCTACGTCCTGTCTGCCGGATGACGACGGCCTCTAATCTATTGCTGCCGTAGTACCTGTAAGGAACACGGTTTTTCCATTTTCCGGAACGGCGTAGACATCAATATGATAATTCTCAGTCCTGTAACCAAAACTGGCAATATTGATATCCATAACATATTCGCCGTTTTCGTTCGGCGCGGCCTGCATCCACTGCAGATCTGCCTGTCCCTCTTCTGTCCATACGGCTACGTTGACTGCCATAATATCCCCTTCTACATTCTCGATATCCGTAATCTGAATCGGCAGCGTCCCCGTTGTAATATCATAATCCAGCAAAGTCAGCACAGCCTCCGGTGCCTCTTTGATATAAGAAGTGAGCTCCTCCATAAACTTGGACTGTCTGCTCAACTCTATCTCCATTCTGCCGCGCTGGTACCTCTCTGCCAATGTCCATTCACCGGAAAACAGATTCGTACCTAATCCAAGCCGATTCCCCTCAATTTCCACACCCATGCTTGCCAGGGTGGTCGGGAAATGATCAAAGGTCGTATACTCCCTGTACAGATCCGGTTTTGCCGGTTCTGCCGCAGAGTTGATATAAGCCGTATATACCTTCCGGGTATAATCTAATCCCACATCTTCACAGAAATCACTGTCCATCGTGGGATGATCGCCTGCAATCACAATCGTCGTATTTTCATAAAAGTCCTGCCTTTGGACCCATTTTACAAACTCTGCCACTTTTTTGCTGGAGCATGCAATCACATTGGCATACTGATCGTCCCCAAATTCCTTTGGGCAGTCCTGACAGAGATACCCATCTTCCCTGTGGGTATCCACGGTAAGCAACGTAAGGTTAAAGGGCTGCTCCTGCCGCGACAGAGAGCGCAGTTCTCTCTTCGCAAATTCAAACAGCCGTTTATCTTCATACCCCCACCATACACGGTATCCTTCCGGAATCAATCCCTCACTGGCAGCATAGTTGTAATCATGAATCGTAAAATCGCCATGGCCTGAAAATAAAAGCCTCCGCCCTCCAAACGTGGCATCCGAGCCAATGAGCAATGTCTGTGAGTATCCTGCCCGCTGCAGGATATCTCCCAGCGTACTGGTTCCCAGGAAGAAAGAATCCTGAGTATTCATCTGATTATTTTCAAGCGGAATCGACAACGGAAGTCCCGCCGTCTGCGCAAACATAGCGGCAACGGTCCAGGTCGTCTGGGGCATGGAATATCCTCCGTTCAGTTTTATCTCCGAGCCGGAAAAGTCTTCATTTTCCTGTGCAAGCTTTGTCAGTTCCGGTATATAGCTTTCCGGAAAGGCCCCCCCATCTTCCACATCTGCGTAGGTCGTCTCCATGGATTCAAGATATATATATATCAGGTTCCTTTTTTGTTCCGGAAAGCGTATGACCACGTCATTCGGATCTACATAGTTATCATCTATAAATGTGGAGTACGTCCCTTTATTTTCCGAATAGTTCGCGATGTCCAGACGAACCCATGTCATATGCAGGAAATAACCCGCAAGCAGCACGGAAAAAATTATAATTCCTATCATGGCAATGTGGTAAAGCCATTTTCGCTTATGGAATACAATCATGACAATCATAATGACCAATAATGCCAGAATCGTAGCAGGAACACAATACTGTACATATTCCATAATGATCTCTTTACTGGTGCCCTCCATCGGAGAATTCAAATGGTACACCAATTCATCCATTGTCAGATAGCTCCACGTATCGAACATCCATAAAATACTATTGCTCAGCAGAACAGAACATACCCCAAGCACGATTGCAAGAAATGCCTCTAAAAAATATAAAGTACGCTTGGTAAATTTTAAAAATACATCTTTTGCATTCATTTTCTCCCTACCATCACTGCAATTATTCGTTACTGTTTCTTAGGACCGCCGAAGGCGACTTAAAATGAGCTGAATTCGTTACTGTTCTCTGGCTGACCAGTGAACTGTAACAATTATTCTACTGTCACAGACTTTGCGAGATTCCTGGGCTTATCTACATCACAGCCTTTTCCTACCGCTATATAGTATCCAAACAACTGCAATGGAATGATTGCCAGTGAATTTGTAAAATATTGATTAGTCTCAGGAATATAAATCACATAATCTGCCGCCCGCTTCACATCGCCGTTTCCTTCGTTTGTTACCGCAAGCACAAAAGCTCCCCTGGTCCTGACCTCCACCATATTGCTGATCATCTTCTTATGCAGCTTTTCCTGAGTCAGGACTGCCGCTACCAGTGTGCCGTCCTCGATCAGTGAAATCGTACCATGCTTCAGTTCTCCGGCAGCATAAGCCTCGGAATGGATATAAGAGATCTCTTTCAGCTTGAGTGATCCTTCCAGAGAAATCGCATAATCAATTCCGCGTCCGATGAAAAAGACATCCCTCGCCGCCAGATATCGGTTTGCGAATTTTTGAATACGGTTCTTATTATTTAAAAGCATTTCCACCTGATCCGGAATTCGCTTCAAGTCCTCAATATAGTTCTCTGATTCGGCTTCTGTTATCGTCCCCCGTACCTGCGCGAACTTTATGGCAAGAAGATACAATGCGATCAGCTGACAGGAATATGCCTTGGTTGTCGCAACGGCAATCTCCGGCCCGGCCCACGTATACATCACATTATCCGCTTCCCTCGCGATTGAGCTTCCTACCACATTCACAATTCCCAGCACCTTCGCGCCCCTGCTGCGGGAATCGCGCAGGGCGGCAAGGGAATCTGCGGTTTCACCGGACTGGCTGATAATGATGGTCAGTGTCCCCTCCTCAATCAGCGGATCCCGATATCGATATTCGGAAGCCAAATCTACCTCTACGGGTATCCTTGCCATTCCTTCAAGAACATATTTTCCTGTAACACCTGCATGATAGGCGGAACCACAGGCTACAATCATGATCTTTTTGATGGCTAATATATCCTCATCCGACATCTCCAGTTCGTCTATTACAATCTGATTTCCCTTCAGCCTCGGAGAAAATGTATCTGTGATCGCCTTTGGCTGCTCATACATCTCTTTGAGCATAAAATGCTCATAGCCGCCCTTTTCTGCCGCGTCCACATCCCAGTCAATATGCGTAGATTCCTTTTCAATTGATTCCTCATCTACATTAAAGAACTCCATGGAATCTTGTTTCATTCTGACGATTTCTTCGTTTTCAATGAAATAGACATCTCTGGTATACCTGAGGACAGCCGGTACATCAGAAGCGATGATACATCCCTCCTTCGTATGTCCTACAATCAGCGGACTGTCCTTGCGTACCGCATACAATTCTTCCGGATGGTCCTTGAATAAAATACCGAGAGCATAGGACCCTTCCATACGATGCATGATTTTGATAATTGCCTGCAGAGGATTCCCCTGGTAATAATAATCCAGCAGGTGCGCGATCACCTCCGTATCCGTATCCGACAAAAACTGATATCCCTTTTCCGTAAGTTTTTTCTTCAGTTTCAGATAATTTTCGATAATTCCGTTGTGTACCACTACAATACTGTTATCTGAGTTGACATGTGGATGCGCATTTACATCGGAAGGCTCTCCATGGGTTGCCCAGCGGGTATGGCCAATCCCTATGTGGCCCGGAAAGATTTCTCCGTCATGTGTCAGCTCACTGAGCACCTTCAGCCTGCCTTTTGCTTTTTTGATCTGAATTTTTTCGCCGTTGTATACCGCGATTCCTGCCGAATCATACCCTCTGTACTCCAGCCTGCCCAGTCCGTCCAGCAAAATGGGCGCAGCCGGCTTCGCCCCTACATATCCAACTATTCCGCACATAAAATTCTCCTTTTACCGCATGAATCCCCATTAAAGTACTCTGTTCTTCCGCATTTCTTTCAGAAATCCGGCAAGATACGCTTTTTGCACACCTTGCCGGATTACTGATTCTTTAAACTTTTTATTTACATACA
This sequence comes from Faecalicatena sp., assembly GCA_009774255.1. Classification (GTDB taxonomy): domain Bacteria; phylum Bacillota; class Clostridia; order Lachnospirales; family Lachnospiraceae; genus Schaedlerella. The sequence continues at coordinate 8,876 of VSNK01000036.1, read as the reverse complement.
GTTCCTAACTGGTTTTGATAACTTCTGTCTCTAATTATACATCAATAAAATCTACATCCTCATAAGAGTCTTTTTTCTTCGGAACGTATTCCTTAATGTCATCTTCATCTTCTTCGTCATCTTCATCAAGAAAATCGTCGTCAAATTCATCGTCATAATCATCTTCGGAATCGAAATCATCATCAGAGTCATCTTCGGAATCATCGTCATACTCCGAATCGTCAAAATCATCTTCCAGATAATCGTCTTCCTCATCATCCTCTTCATCAGAATCATCATATCCGACAAACTGCTGACGGGACTTCTTTTTCACTTTTGGCTTGTCATCTCTTTCATCACCGACATACATGTCTTCGAGTTCCGCGTTCCGCCGTCCCAGCTTGATAGACAGTACCAGAATAATGATAAATAAGATGACTACGATCACTACAACGGCTCCGGCAAGAATCAATAAATTATCCTTAATGATCGCTTGAATCTTGCCCAGGGTAGAATCATCCTCCTCTTCCTCCGGCTCAGGGCTGGCCTCATTCTGCGGCACATACCTCTGATAGGTGGAGTCCACAACATCATACTGATAAAAGCCTTCCACTCCGCTGCTGCTCAAAGCATATACGAGATAAAAATCCATAGATTCCATATTCTGCCATGCAGGGAAATTCACATTGTGCAGCACCAGCGAAGTAGCGGAAAACTGCTCCGGAAGTGTACTGCCGTCTGCGGCTGCCAACACGAAGATATAAAAGGATTCCGATACATCCACTCGCTCCGCCCGTATAAATGTGCTGTCACTTTCATTGTACAGCACCATAATGGGATCCTCGTCCCCTGAGATCATAAGCAGAAATACCCTTCCAGAAGAGTCCTGCCGTATCGCCGAATGCTCCACGCCCGCATACTGTACGGTACTTCTGGAAAACCCGGTCGGAACCAGTGCATCCGTAAAGTTCTCATAGATCGCATAATATGCCCCGTCGATCTCAATGCTTTCCTGCCCCAGGACACGCTCCGTAGGTTCTGCTGTTCCTGCCGGTGTCTCAGTTCCTTCCGTCCCCTCGGTTCCGTCACCGGGTTCGATCGTAACCGCTGCTTCCCCTGTTGTCAGATTCAGGGTTTCATCAGAGAACAGATACGCAGTGGACTCTGTCACCCGAATGGCTGCGGTTCCTTCTGCCAGTCCTTTGAACTTCAGTTCAAAAAGATGCTCTGTCTCTGTGCCTGTACCCGAGGCCGATAAGGTAACCGTTCCGTCACCTCCCTGCGCGTTCGTTCCGCTTACGAACTCCAGCATTGCCGTATCATAGGATAAGGTAATGTTCGCATCGCCGATGGGCTGGCCCGCTGCGTCAACCCTGACATTCACCGCGATCTCCGAGCCCACCTTTCCCGTAGGGTCTGAAAGCATCAATGTTCCGTCCGCAGCATAACCCGTAATAGCCGGGCAAAGCATCATCATGCATACTGCAGCTATCATTATGATCCATCTGCTTACTCGTTTCTTCATAATTCTTACCCTCTTCTCCTGTATTTACTACATTATCTAATAAGTGTCTGAGTAACCTATTCCGGAACCGGAATCATCTCCTTCCCAACCGGAATCAGAATATCCCGTATCACCGGAACCATAATCGCCGGAACCGGTATTTCCATAGTCATTGTAGTCCGAATCACCGGAACCGGTATTGTCACTGCCGTAATCGCTGTTATCTCCGCCATAGCCGCTGCCGTAGTCGCTGTTATCTCCTCCGCTGCCGCTCCCGTCCTCATAGCCATAACCTGTTCCGGTTTCACCTCCGAAGCCGCTGCTTCCGCTTCCGTCACCATAACCGCTGCCGCCGGTTCCGCCGCTATAATCACCATTATTCGTGCCATAGTCCTGGCCGGAGCCGCCTTCCTTTTCATAGCCTGTGCCGGAAGGTGCCCCGATACCGGTAAGAAACACAATCTCATCACTGATATCACATACCTTAGAAGAAGGTCTGTATCCATCCTCGCCAAACAGGAAGTTATGCAACTGCTTCACATTGCTTTCCAGATTATCCGGTATCACGCAGTCCCCTGCATTATCAATTATCATCGTGTCCAGATCAAACGGGAAGCCCTTGGATTCCCCGATCTGATACTTGCTGATATCCTTTGCATAGGCAAGTATCTCCGGGAGGGTAAAGTTTGTACGCACCTTCGGAAATACACGGTCTATGATCATATTCAGGGTGGACAGGCTGGCTGACCTTGCCTTTTCCGCGATCTTCTCCAGCACCAGCCTCTGCCGCTCCGTACGCCGGAAATCATCCCCCAGTGTAGCACGAATCCTTGCGTATGCCGTTGCCTGCACACCGGTCAGGTGCTGGTATCCCGGGTCCGTGATCCCCCAGGTATCTACACCGGTATTCTTAATGATCTCAACGGAATAGTTGTTCAGGTAAGGAATCTCTTCCTCCGTGACCTCAACATCAATGCCGCCCAGAGCATCGATGACGTCTACCATCGCTGCAAAATCAACGGTAACGTAATGGTCAATATCCATATCCAGATTCCGGTTCAGCATGGGAACCGCTTCATCTTCTTCTCCGAAGGAATATGCGGCATTCGCCTTATTATAGCTGCCGTCATCCATCTGCAGAAGAGTATCACGATATACGGATGACAGCTTGACCTCTTTTGTCTCCCGGTTCAGGCTCGCAATAATAATCGTATCGCTTCTGCTCCCCATCTCTTCGTTGTTCTCCCGGGTGTCCAGACCGAAAAGAGCCACATTCAGATAACCTGTCTCATCATACTCATATTCGTCATTGATGCTGAGCTTATTCGGATCCAATTGCACAAAATCTAACTTGTTTATCTTCGCATATACAATCGCAATTGCGGCAAGGACAACCATCAGCAGCAGAACGCAGAGTACGATCGCAATCTTCCCTAATAAAGACATGCCGCCCTTGCGCTTTTTTTTGGTCTTGGAAGGTGCCTTTCCGGAGGACGTTCGCTTCGTTCCGCTCCTGCTCCTTTTTACACTGCCGCTTTGGGAAACCTTCATCTTCGGCTGTCCCTGTGTCCTGCCCATCGCAGCGGTCCGTGGTGCTTTATTCGCCATAATATATCCTTTCCCCGTATATTATCCCATCTAATAGTACAATATTTTGTTCAAAACATCAATCTATTTTTTTGTAAACTATTCAGAACAGCAGCAATATGAAAAACAGGTCTGCGTCGCAGACGGGTCTGAGGTCTGCTGTTCTGAGTTACCATTTTACCAATATCCCGGATTCATGGTGCAGCGCATAATCAGCCACCTTGGCAGACGGCGATAGTTCCGTCCCAGCCTGTAGCCCGCATACTTGGCCCCGCTCTGCAGGACCAAAACCAGGACCTCCCATGGCTTCCCTGCTTTCAAAAGATATGCGGCCGTCTGCTTTACAAGCCGAAGTCCTTCTGTCTCTGAGCGCAGTCCTTCAAAGATCTCCGGGTGTTCCACCTGCGACACGGCCAGGTCAAAGTTCCGTCTGAACAATCGGGCGCACCGGTCATGATGAGAATGGATAACCTGCGCATCAGCAACATACGCAATCTTAAAACCTGACTGTATGATCCGGCCCGCCATAATCATATCTTCATTAAAGATGACTTTGGATTCAAAACCGCCCAGTGACATATATACTGACTTCCGGTACACCGCACACGCATTGGAACAAAAATAAGTCTTGATTCCCAGTTCCGGAAGATCCTCTTCTGACTTCACCCTGCTCTCGGAAGGATAATTGAATGTCCTAGTAAAACGTTCGATACTGCTGCTGTCCCCCGCCGGAAGCTGTCTGGCATATGCTGCTCCTACCTTTTCATCCTGAAATGCCTCCATCAGGTTCTCCACCAGCTCCTCATTGACAGGAAGCGCATCCTGAGTCATATAAAGCACAAACTCCGCATGAGACATCATCGCCCCCTGATGCCGGGTTCCCCCGTGGTCAAACTGTTCCGGAAGAATATGTGTGATATGGATCTTCTCTGATAATGTGTCCAATTCCTTTGGAAACATACCTTTATCCGTGTTGATAAGGTAAATACGATTCAAAGGACAGGTCTGCTTCAGCAGACGCTTTACGGACTGTATCGTCCTTTCATCTGGCATACACACCGGGATGACTGCGTCAACAACTTTAAATTCTGCCATAGATCCAACTCCCACTATGATTCATTCCATTTGCTGTCGTGCTGAACCACACAGCACGCAGCTTCCATTTTACTTTTTTGCCTTAATATCATACAATATCTTACAGTAAAGGACAAGCCAAAACATACATTTTACACATTTTTATTAATTTTATTAATATTTTCGTGATTCTTTCGTAATAACTGACAAAAGACGATTGTTCTAACGGCTCCCCATCAAAACTTTCCAGAGAATCCATTTCCCGTTACCACAGACTTTTTTCGCAATCCATACCGCGCCGAAGCAAACCGCGGGAAGGGCGAGAAACAGCCCCATCCCCGCCCACATGGACCGGGAAAGATATCTGCCCGCAATCCCATTGACAGCCTGTACGATCATAAAATGGGTCATATATACCGCAAACGTATTCTTCTGCCACTCGCGCGCCCGGGGCATTGTAGAGGCACTTCCGCCCTTTTTTTCCCAAGGATTTTCCCATGAGAGAAAACTCCAGAAGGCCGAGGAAAACGCAAAAGAATAAAATAGCACTCCAAAAACAGACGGATTCCTTTTATAGTTCCAGAACGCGGCCGCCGCCAGGGCAAAAAATGCCGCCATCCCGGTCGTTCCGGTCTTTTTGGTTTCTATGGCTTCCTGAAAATGAATTCCGATATAACCGCCAAGCATATATAATACCAGCCAATTTATGACTGCGGCGGCCTGCCCATTTTCTATTATATTCGTACAGGCCGTAAAAAATACCACCAGAATCGCTGCGGCTCCCAAATATCGGTTCCGGAGCAAAAGATAGACAGCCGGCGAAATTGCCACATAGATAATCAGGAACTGCAAAAACCACAGAAACGCACAGTAACGATAATGAATCACAGCATCCAGCATCGTCCTCCATGTCACCTGGATCAGAGGTTCCTGGAAAATCGCTGCCAGAGCCGTTATACGTGAAACGACCGCATGAATAAAAAAATAGAGCAATGTCCACAATATATACGGAATCAGCAGGCTTTGGATGCGGCTCTTATACTTTGTAAACACGCGTTTCCATGAATAACTACGAAAAAAAAGGTATCCGGAACCCATATAAAAGCCTCCCACCGCAGCGCCCGCGACATCTGCCGCCAGAAAAGATTCCATCTCATTGAAAACAGCGAACTCCGAAACCATTACCGGAACCGTAAATATACTGTCATTGCGGGCATGGATAAAGATCACAAGAACACACAATATAAAATTATACCAGATTACATTGTTGGAAAAGTTCTCTTCCCGCTTTGTCCGGCCCATCGCTTTTTCCTCATCTCCTGGAATTTTTTCCACCTGTACGGTTGCAATCCGAAATCTCAGTTTTATGCAATTTATTGCAATAAAACCGAGATTTTGGATTAGCAACCTACTCATTAATGAGCAAAATGCGGCTGCATTAGCAGACGCAAGAGTGCGATAAGCACGAATTTTGCGAATGGATGAGTAGGTTGGAGCATCTTTACATGCTCCAACCGTACAGGTGGAATTTTTTTCAAAATCACCTTAACAGTTTAGCATAAAGACCAGTTCAATGCAAGACAAAGGGGTGGAAACTCGTTTTCACATCTGCTATACTTAAGGAAAGATAAAAAAGAATCGAGGATGATTATGAAAGTCACGATTATTATTCCAAACTATAATGGAAAGCATTTTCTCCGGCCTTGCCTGGAGTCTCTTTCAAAGCAGAACTATCAAGAATTTGAGATTATTGTAGTGGACAACCATTCTTCGGATGGTTCCATTACATTTATGAATGAAAATTACCCTGAAATCAAAATCATTGCCATGGATAAAAACCGTGGGTTCTGCGCTGCGGTGAATGCGGGGATCCGGCAGGCAGCCACGCCTTATGTCATCCTGCTCAATAATGACACCATTGCCGAACCGCATTTTGTGGAGGAATTGATGCGGGCAATCCAGCAGTCTCCCAGGATTTTTTCTGTCAGCAGCAAGATGGTCCAGATGTATCATCCCGAGCTCATCGACAGCGCCGGTGATCTGTATACTCTGGCCGGGTGGGGCATCTGCCGAGGTACGGGAAGGCCAATCAGCAATTATACAAAGCCTGATGAGATCTTTTCTGCCTGTGGGGGAGCTGCTGTTTACCGCCGAAGTGTTTTCCGAAGGATCGGCCTTTTTGACGAATCCCATTTTGCCTATCTGGAGGATATGGACATCGGCTATCGCGCCAGAATCTACGGCTATGAAAACAGATACTGCCCAACAGCCATTGTCCGTCATGTGGGCAGCGGAACAAGCGGCTCAAAGTATAATAGTTTTAAGGTGAAGCTTTCGGCAAGAAACAGTGTGTGGCTTATCTATAAAAATATGCCGTTTCCTCAGCTTCTTCTGAATCTGCTTCCCCTGTCAGCCGGTTATCTGCTGAAAGCATTATTCTTCTGCAAAATCGGGTTTGGTAAAGACTATATCGAGGGGGTAACCGAAGGTCTCCATAGTATGAAGCACTGCAAAAAGATTTCATTTCGTTTCCATCATATTGGTTCCTATTTCAAGATTGAAAAAGATCTGGTCAGATATACGGCTGACTACGCGCGGGACTGGTTCAGCCGGAAGCTGTTCAAACAATAGAAGCCACACTTCGCGAATCTTCTATTGTCAGGAACGTTAAGGAGTTGTAGAAGAATAACTGACACATCTTGGCTTGTCTATTTCTCCGGCTGCACAGGTCAAAAAGCCTCGACGCAGCCCTAAGGAATCCACCATGCTTCGCATGATAACCCCTTAGGACAAAGCCCACTACGCCTGCGTTTTTTGAACTGCACATCCGAAGAAATATCCTGCGCAATCTGTATCACTTATTTTTCTACAACTCCTAACAAGGGGCCGCAATGTGTTGACTCACATTGCGGCCCCTTGCTGTTAAAATATTCAAAATAGCCTGGAAATAATCTTCTTTAGAAACCCCTTATTCATAATAACCGTAGTATCCCGCATACTCATTGTGCCCTGTGGAAAGGACTCCGCCTTCAACCGTAATTTTCACCTTCTCACAGCCGTATGCATTCAAAAACGTATTGGTGACACTTCCAAGAATCACATATTCACCTGCCGTGCCCATACTTGCCACATAGCTTCCGAATTCCTGTGAAAAATCAATATTCAGTACGTTCCGTCCATTGTCTTCTGCCACTTCCAAACTGAGAATCCTGATATCTCCCGGCAAGACCCCGTGCTCGACCAGTGCTGCCAGTACATTCTCCGCTGTCAGCGCATCCACTTCAACGGTCTCCGACACTAACGCTGTCGCATCATCATTGCTGTTATAAAGAGAAAATGAAACCACCGTGCTTTCTTCTGCCTGCGCAGGCTCATCCGGTTCTGACTCGTCCGGCGCCTCAGCCGTATTGTCCTGTATTCCGGTTCCTGCCGTAACCTGGTTCGGTTCATCTTTCCTTTCTGCCTCTGTGGTAACCGTCTTTTTTTCCCTGGCCTCTGCCGGAGGCGCCGGTTCTTGTTTCGAGCAGGCGGTAATTCCTGCCAGCATTGCCATCAAAACCAAAACTGCCGTTAGTTTTCTCATTTTCTTCATACTTCATCTCCCCAATCTTTCTGTCCGATCTGCAAAGCAGAGGAATCTTCCCAATCTAAACAGTTATCAATTTCCGTATATAAATTATAACAAAAAATGAGAGTTAATACAAGCGTTAGTTTTGCGGCCGTATGATTTCAAGATACCGCTTCAATGCATCCTGCCAGGACGGAAGCAGCCGAAAGCCATTTCTGGTCAGCTTGCTCTTATCCATCCGGCTGTTATGAGGCCGCTTTGCCTTAGCCGGAAATTCCTCGCTGGTAACCGGATTTACTTTTACATCCACCCCTGCCTGTTTAAAAATCTCCTGCGCGAACTCATACCAAGTACACAGTCCCTCATTGGTGGCATGATATCTTCCGTATTTTTCCGTCTCCACCATATCTGCCAATAAGACTGCCAGATCATACGTATAAGTCGGCGAGCCGATCTGGTCATTCACGACATTGATCTCTTTCTGATTTTCCGCAAGCCGAAGCATGGTCTTAATAAAATTCTTCCCATTCACACCGAACACCCAGGCAATCCTCACGATGAAATACTTTTCCAGATATTCCTCTACCGCAAGCTCTCCCTGGTACTTGCTCTCTCCATATACATTCAGCGGATCCCTTGCGTCATCCGGCTCCCAGGGCCTCTCCCCTTCTCCGTCAAACACATAATCCGTACTGATATAAACCATCTTCAAGTCAAGTTCTTTGCATATCCTGGCAATATTTCTGGTTCCTTCCGCATTCACACGCATGCAGAGTTCCTGATTGTCTTCCGCGGCATCAACCGCCGTGTAAGCGGCACAGTGGATGACCGCGTCCAGATCCCCTCCCTTCATCTCCTGTTCCACTGCAGCTGCGTCCGTGATGTCCATTTCCTCCACATCCACACCGATGGGCGTATGCCCTCGTTTATTCAGCTCGTTAACAACATCATGGCCAAGCTGCCCTTTGACTCCTGTTACCAATATCCGCATTCTCATCCGCCTTTCCTGCTTCTATTACTATTTTGTGACTGTTCAAAACGGCAGGCCAACCTTTCAGCCGCCGTTTTGAATCGTTATGCTATTTTGGTTACTGTTCACTCCTGGGCCGTGCACTACGCTGCACGGTCACAGGCCAGTACGTACTGGGGCTGGAATCCGGCCTC
>VSNK01000359.1 GCA_009774255.1 Faecalicatena sp. | reverse complement strand
ATCCGGCATACCTCTATCCCGTCAATATCCGGCATATTTACATCCAGAAGTATGATATCCGGCTTAAGCTTTATCTTATTTAACCCTTCTGTTCCATTTTCTGCCGTAATAATCTCATACTTTTTAATCTCAAAATATCTTTTCAGCATCCTGAGAAGTTCGGTATCATCATCAATAATCAATATCTTATAAGCCATCTTTTGCTTCCTTTCCCCATTTCCCCTGCCAACGATTAAAGATGATTATACTACACAAATCACAACAGGTCAAAGCCCCCGCAGCAGTCGCCAAATATCCATGCAAGCATGGCTGCTTGGCTCGTTGCTTCGCAGGAATAAACAATGAACCCTATTCCATCTTTTTTATCTCATATACGGTCGGATAATAATATGGCGTTTCTTCTGTAAATGAATCTTTGAGTTTTACTGTAACTGCATTCCCTTGTTGAAAATCATCAATTGACAGTTCTTCCCCATCTTTACCAAGCAGTTTTGTGTCTTCGCTGATGCCAAGTGAATTGACAGGACTGCCGTAGACTTCTGTTGTCCGTTCGATCACCAGCCGGATCTCTCCTTCCGGCTGTGTGGCCGTTTCCTGGACAATAGCCTCAAATGATTTTTCAGACCATCTGGGGGACTGGCTGACTACCGTTACACCAACGGCAATGAGCGCTAAAATTATCATAATGCCTATAACCATTCTTTTTTCCTTCTCATACGTTACCTCCTTACACAACCTGGTGTTTCTTAAATCCCAACCTTGCTAGCGGCAGCATGATTACAGCTAAAACAGCATAGAGCACTGCCCTTACGGTGAGCGCATCCAAAACCATACCGCCGAATTGATACGAAATATACTTGCCAAACTCCGGCATTGTCGAACGGTAGGGCAGCAAAAACAGCAGCAGATTATATACACCTGTGGTTCCGTTAGGAGTTAAGAACATAGGGATGAACAGGATCGGGACAAGGATAATCAGCACAGCATACGGGCTTTTCATCTTTGCAGACAAAAGAAGCGTCACCCCGATCATTGCAAGCAGTACCAGGTAAATGACACCAATATTTATCAACGCCGCCTGTAAAAATGTATATGGGTAAGGGATGGTCGTATTTGCAATCTGAAGCGGCAGATTCCATCCGTCTGTCCCAAACGCTGCAAGGGGCAGGCCGCACGCCACAACAACAAGGAGGATAAATGCCGCCGTTCCAAATAAAAGCGATGCTGCGATCTTTGCCGCCGTCAGCTTTGTCTTCCCATACTTTGCAGATAAAATCACCGCATCTGTCCCCGCCTGGTATTCGCCGGAAAAGACAGGGGCAATCACAATACAGATTGCCAGTAATGCAAACATTAAAAGTTCAAAGCTGCTTATAATAATCTCCCATCCTCCGTGATATCCATACCGCAGCGGTGTATCTACCTTGTCAGCCATACCGCCCCAATACTCTTTTTGTTCATCGGACAATGCCCGGGAAGCCTCATCGAGCAGGGTATGAATCTTTCCTTTCATCGCCTGGTAAAAGGGCTTTTCCTCTTTTACATCAAGCTCAGGGAGATGATTGTAGCCCCAGCTGTCATTTGGGCTGCTGTAAGTATCGGCAATCAGGTTCAGCAGTTTTTCCCTTGGCGCGACTCCGTTCCAATAGGCATCGCCAACTAAGAATTGCTCGTTTCCGTCCGTTCCGATATTATCCGGATTTTCAAACAACCCCTGCACTTCCTGGATTGTTTCGGCAACATATTCTTCGGATAAAGGGACTGACAGAGCTGCAAACTGCTCCTTTTCATACGCGATTCCCTTTGCCCCTTTTATGACGCCATCCTGGTCGTAGATCTGGAACTGTATCAGGGGCAGTCCGAAAAGAAATCCTGTCAAAATCAAGCTGACCGCCATCACAATTAGCGTAGACTTTTTACGAAGTATTTTTAAAAACTCATATTTCACCAACATATTACCTTTCCTCCTGTTGATCAGCTTCTTCCCCAAAATGATATAGAAATAAATCTTCCAGGCTCGGCTCCACAGCCTGTGCATCCTCCCCCGGCGCCGTTTCCTCTATCATGCGTAACCTTACCATATTGTTTTCGTGGTGAAGATTCACAACAGAAAATTTTCTGCTGTATTCTGCCGCCGTCCTCTCATCCACCAACAGTTCCCACACCTTGCCTCTGATACTGTCTGTAACCGTACTCATCGGCTCCTGCAGAAGAAAACGCCCCTGCTTCATCATCAATATGGTATCCGCAATATAAGAAACATCCGAAACAATATGTGTGGACAGAATCACGATCTTTTCTTTTGCAAAATCAGAGATCAGATTGCGGAAACGTACTCTTTCTTTTGGGTCAAGCCCTGCCGTAGGCTCATCCAGTATCAGGATAGCCGGGCTGTTCAGTTCTGCCTGCGCAATCCCCAGACGCTGCTTCATGCCGCCGGAATAGGACTTGATCTTCTTATCCGCCACATCGGAAAGATTGACCATATGAAGCAGATTTTCTGTCCGTTTCTTTGCCAGTCTTTTATCAAGCCCCTTCACTGCCGCCATATACAGCATAAATTCACGGGCGGTGAAATGCGGATAAAAGCCAAAATCCTGCGGCATATATCCCAAATGGGTATAATACTGCTCGCCTAACTGTTCCACCGTCTTTCCATTCAGGCGGATACTGCCCGAAGTTGGTTTCAAAACGCCGCATATCATCCGCATGAGCGTCGTCTTGCCCGCGCCGTTTGCGCCAAGCAACCCATATACCCCTGGCGCTAAGTTGGCGCTCACATTGTTGACGGCACATTTTTCTCCGTACTGTTTTCTTAAATCCTGTAACTGTAATTCCATACAAAACCTCCTACTTGTTCATTTTAAGGGCATAAAAAATAGATGACCTGGCTTTTAGCATAGATCATCTACCTTAGGCAGTGCTTTTTTGTATCTTAAGTCTACCTTAATTTCATACCTCTATCAAACTTCAGCGTGTTATTGATTTCCCAAAGAAAGAACGATCATAAAACATGTTCCTTCACCTAACTTGCTCTTGACATCAATATTGCCGCCATGGAGCGTGATAATCTGCCTGGCAATCGCAAGTCCAAGACCGCTCCCTTCTGGTTTTTCCTTCGTGTTTGTACCTCTGTAATACCGATTGAAAAGCTCCGACTGCTCCTTATCACTCATGCCTGTTCCATTATCAGAAATACAGATCAGCGCCTTCTTCTCTGAATCGGAATCTATACGGATTGTCACTTCTGTTTCTGGCGGGTTATGCGTCAAAGCATTAATAATAAGGTTATTCACCGCACGGCGAAATAAATCAACATCAAGGCGGACCTCGCATTCCTGTATTTTGCTTTCAAACCCAATCCTGCGGTTTGCAAAAGCAGGGTCATTTACAATATCAATGACCAGTTCTTTTAAGAAACGGACAAGGCGTACCGTCTGCGGATGATATGGAACTGCACCTGAATCCAGTTGATAGGTCAGCTTCAGATCATTCATCATTTTCTCTGTGTAATTCGCGCTTTTTAAAATTATCCCGCCGTATTCCTGTACAACTTCTTTATCAGGAGCAGGGTTTCCCATAAGCAGCTCCGCATAGCCTTTAATTGGTGAGAGCGGCGTCTTCAGATCGTGGGTAATATTTACAATCCATTCTCTGCGGAGCCGTTCCGTATCCTTCTGGATCTTATCACTCTGACGGATCTCTGTATCCATCTGATTGAGCGCCCTGTAGACTTCGCCAAACAATCCTTTTTCGGTCAGCGTAGCGTAGGAACGCAGGGAAATATCCCCGATACCTTTTACAATCCTGCCAAGATGCCTGGTAAGCCAGAAACCATAACAAACCATGAACAGAAGAACGAAGCACAAGATAAAGGAGATTCCCATGAGGAACAAAAACGAAAGCCGTCCGACATGATCCCCGTTGGAATAAATCATATGTTTTCCTATGGCATAGGGAAATCCGATCAGATAACTCCATGTTTCTCCAGAGCCTTCATAACTGCTCACAAAAACTGTATGCCCCTGCTCATAAGCGCTCCCGGAAAGTGAAATCAATTCGGACGCAGAGTACTCTGCCGGATAATTCAAAGGCTTGTTGTGGCAGAAAACTTCCTGCCCCGTCTCATCAATGACCTGAAGCCACAGTCCGTATTCATCCAGCCGCTCAAGCCCCATTTCTTCTATCTTGATCTCGCCGTTATCATTCCCCATCCATATGGAAAAATTATCCGTAAACCGATTCGGCCATGAAGCAAGGCTTAAGCCCTCCGGCTCAGTGATGCCGAAAAAATAATAAAACATGCCAATTGTGGCAGAGACCGCGATGAGAAGTAATACTGCCACGAAAACGAAGATTCGTAAAAATGGATTCTTTTTATTTTTCATATGGATTTACCAACTTATAACCTAAGCCTTTCATTGTGATAATATATTTGGGCACCGCAGGGTTTTCCTCTATTTTTTCACGCAGATGACGGATATGCACCATCATCGTATTATCACACCCAAAGCTGTCCTCGCCCCAGATCGTTTCATACAAGCGCTCCCGGCTGATCACCCGTCCCAGGTTCTCCGCCAGATACCGCAAAATCTCAAATTCCCGTGCGGTCAGCCCGATCTCCTCACCATTCTTCCTTACCCTGCAGCCATCAGTATCTATCATCAGTTCGCCGATTTTAACAGAAAAATCCCGGATTGAAGCTTGCCTGTATTCTGCGCGGCGCAAGCTTGCTTTTACCCTGTATGCTATTTCTTTCGGGCTGAATGGCTTTGTAACGTAATCATCGCCTCCGACAGCGAGTCCAAGTATTTTATCCAGTTCATCATTTTTTGAAGAAAGGAACAAAACAGGGCAATGGGAAAACTCCCGGATCTGTTTACACACTTCATACCCGTCTATATCCGGCAGCATGACATCTAAAACCATCACATCCGGCTCCATTTCCCTGCATGT
>VSNK01000358.1:1711-4959 GCA_009774255.1 Faecalicatena sp. | reverse complement strand
TGGCTCCTGTTTAAGAGGTATAAAAACACGTTAAGACCGCAAAAAACTTACATTTAGGGCTTGACATAATAGGAAGGGGGAATTTCCATGAGTCCATCAACCATCACACTCTTATTTCTGCTCTTTGCGGTGATTATGTTTGTATTAGAAAAGATCCCGCTGGGAGTCACGTCAATGATTGTCTGTACAGGCCTGGTAGTTACGGGAGTATTGGACGTCAAGACCGCTTTTTCCGGTTTCATTGACAGCAATGTAATCTTATTTGTAGCCATGTTTATTGTAGGCGGGGCACTTTTTGAGACAGGCATGGCCAATAAGATCGGCGGTATTGTAACCAGATTTGCGAAAACAGAGCGTACCCTGATCATCGCGATCATGGTCATTGTAGGCCTGATGAGCGGGGTGCTTTCCAACACAGGCACGGCCGCGGTCCTGATCCCGGTGGTCATCGGGATTGCCGCGAAGTCCGGATATTCCAGGTCCCGCCTTTTGATGCCGCTGGTATTCGCGGCGGCCATGGGAGGCAACCTGTCTCTGATCGGCGCCCCCGGCAACCTGATCGCGCAGAGCGGGCTGCAGGAGATCGGGATGTCCTTCGGATTTTTCGAGTACGCGGTTGTGGGCCTGCCGATCCTGGTCTGCGGGATTTTATTCTACGCGACGGTCGGATACAACCTGCTCCCGAACAAGAACCCGTCAGACAGTGACAGCGTATTTGATGAAGAAAAGGATTTCAGCAATGTGCCGCAGTGGAAGCAGATACTGTCTCTGGTCATTCTGGTCCTGACGCTGGCGGGGATGATTTTTGAGGAACAGATCGGGATCAAGCTGTGTGTGACCGGATGCATCGGCGCGTTGGCCCTGATTTTGACGGGCGTGATCTCTGAGAAGGACGCTCTGAAGTCCATTGATTTAAAGACCATCTTTTTGTTCGGCGGGACGCTGTCGCTTGCATCCGCGTTGTCGAGTACGGGCGCCGGCGAGATGATCGCGAACAAAGTGATGCAGGCGTTGGGGGAGAATCCTTCCCCGTTTATCCTGACATTTGTGGTGTTTATCCTGTGCTGTATCATGACAAACTTTATGTCCAATACGGCGACAACCGCTCTGATGGTTCCCATCTGTATTTCCATTGCCCAGGGCATGGGCGCGGATCCACGGGCGGTGCTGATGGCCTGCGTGATCGGCGGTTCCTGCGCATACGCGACTCCCATCGGAATGCCTGCCAATACCATGGTGGTAGGCGCGGGAGGATATACCTTTATGGATTATGTAAAATCAGGTTTCCCGCTGATCATTATCGCAACCGTTGTAAGTATGATCATACTTCCCATTGCATTCCCGTTTTTCCCGTAAGTTCCGAGGCTTTCGGACTGCGCAATCGGAGAAACAGACAAGCCAGGGCGCATAGGTCATTTCCATACAGTGCACAGGCTTTTCTGTAAAGAGAAACAGGGAGATGCAGAACGGGTTTATGATAAAGTTAAAGTGTTTCGAATTAAAAATTTTCAAAATAAAAGGAGGAAGAAACAATGAGCAAGAAAGAACAGGTAGAACAGCTGACCAATTATATGGCGAACTTTGTGGCCCATATAGGGAAGGTGCTGCCGGACGACATTATCGCCAAGCTGGATGAGCTGGCGGAGAAGGAGGACAGCCCGCTGTCAAAGACGATCTACCAGACCATGAAGCGCAACCAGAAGCTGGCGAAGGAATTGAACCGGCCCAGCTGCCAGGACACAGGAGTGCTGCAGTTCTGGGTAAAATGCGGCACGCAGTTTCCGCTGATCGGGGAACTGGAGGCTTTGTTAAAAGAAGCAGTGGTCAGGGCAACCTTTGAAGCGCCTCTCCGTCATAACAGTGTGGAGACTTTTGACGAATACAACACGGGAAAGAATGTCGGAAAAGGGACTCCCACCATATTCTGGGATATTGTGCCGGACAGTGACAAGTGTGAGATCTACACCTATATGGCAGGCGGCGGATGTACCCTGCCGGGCAAAGCCATGGTATTGATGCCGGGCGCGGGATATGAAGGCGTGACCCGATTTGTCATGGATGTCATGACCTCCTATGGGCTGAACGCATGTCCTCCGCTCCTGGTAGGCGTCGGGGTGGCAACCTCCGTGGAGACGGCAGCGCTCCTTTCCAAAAAAGCATTGATGCGCCCGTTGGGAAGCCACAATGAAAATGAACGCGCGGCTTCCATGGAAAAATTGCTGGAGGATGGGATCAACGCGATCGGCCTCGGCCCCCAGGGGATGGGCGGAAAATATTCTGTGATGGGCGTACATATTGAGAATACCGCAAGGCATCCATCCACGATCGGCGTTGCTGTCAATGTGGGCTGCTGGTCCCACAGGAGAGGGCATATCATTTTTGATAAAGATTTGAACTATACAATTACGACACATTCGGAGGTGACTTTATAATGTTAGAGATCAGAGATGGAAAGAAAGTTTTGATAACACCGATATCTGCGGAAGACCTGGCGGATATCCACATCGGGGACATTGTGTATCTGGACGGAAGCATGACCACCTGCCGGGACGTTGCGCACAGGCGTCTGGTAGAAGGAGGACGGGAGCTGCCGGTGAACGTCCGCGACGCCGCGATCTTCCATGCAGGCCCGATCATCCGCCCGCTGGAGGACGATAAGTTTGAGATGGTTTCCGTGGGGCCGACCACCAGCATGCGCATGGAAAAATTTGAAAAAGAATTTGTGGAAAAGACCGGTGTAAAGGTCATTATCGGCAAGGGCGGCATGGGCCCGAACACGGAGTATGCCTGCAAGAACTACGCGGCGATCCACTGTGTATTCCCGGCCGGAAATGCCGTAGTGGCGGCTACCGAGGTGGAAGAGATCGTAGACGCCCAGTGGCGCGACCTTGGCATGCCGGAGACCTTGTGGCACTGCCGCGTAAAGGAATTCGGGCCTTTGATCGTGTCCATTGATACGGAGGGCCGCAACCTGTTCGAAGAGAACAAAGTGGTATTTAACGAGAGAAAAGAAAAAGCGATTGAAGAAATCTGCAGGCATGTAAGCTTCATTAAATAGGATATTCGGCAAAGAGACCATACAGTTGGAATTTGTTGAAGCAGTTTTTCTGTATGGTCTTTTTATACCTTATGAAACGGCCGAATGGCCATGATGGGATGCCCTTGGGTATACCTTATGAAACGGCCGAATGGCCATGATGGGATGCCCTTGGGTATACCTTGTGAAACGGCCGAATGGCCATGATGGG
>VSNK01000358.1:0-1611 GCA_009774255.1 Faecalicatena sp. | reverse complement strand
CCTTATGAAACGGCCGAATGGCCATGATGGGATGCCCTTGGGTATACCTTGTGAAACGGCCGAATGGCCATGATGGGGTGCCCTTGGGTATACCTTGTGAAACGGCCGAATGGCCATGATGGGGTGCCCTTGGGTATAATAATCTGGAGAACCGGATATGAAAAAGTGGAAAAGCATGAAGAAGAACCTGCTGCTTGCGGCTAAAATATCACTTGGGAGCAGCATGGCAATCTACATAGCACAGAAGCTTCAGTTAGAATATGCAGTATCAGCAGGCACGATCACTCTTTTGACCCTTATGGCTACAAAGTGGGAGACGGTGAAGCTTTCAGCATTCAGGCTGGTAATGTTTGCAATATCAGTATTGATAGCGTGGATGGCCTTTATACAGTTTGAGATCATCTGGTGCGCTTATGGGTTATTCATATTTATCATTGTATTTTTGTGCGAAACAATGGGATGGAAGGCAACTCTGTCCGTGAATTCAGTGACAGGCGCGGCTATATTGGGAACATTGCAATATGTATGAGGCGATAAAGAGACGGGATAAAGAACTGGCACAAAAATTAATAAGTGATCATATTTTTTGTCAGGAGCAGATATTAATAAAAACATGTAATACCAGAAATTCCTGATAACTTTTCAAAGGTTTGAAAAATAATCCGTAGTTTCCGCTGTTTGAGTTCCGGAAATCAGGTCAGGTCTAATGGTAAAAATCTGAAAGATACGATCATTAAGGAGGGAGGGGAAGAACCATGTCAGGATTAAAGCCGATCAAATTATTTCCTGCCCGGGAACGGGTGGCTTCGGAGCTGCGGGAAGCCATTCTTTCCAGGCGGGTTTCAGAAGGGGAGATACTGACCCAGGAAACAACTGCCCGGGAATTGGGGGTTTCCATTACTCCGGTGAGGGAGGCGTTTCAGATCTTAGCCAGAGACGGGCTGATCGACTTGAAACAGAACAAGGGCGCTGTCGTGCTCGGCATCAATGAGAAAATGCTCCGAGAGCATTATCAGGTAAGGGCAGCCATGGAGAGCGCGGCCTGCGCGTTATGCTGTGAGGGGGAAAAGGACATTTCTGCCGTCAGGCAGTGCCTGGAGCGGGCGGACAAGGCATTGGCAAACCAGAATTCGGGCAGCTATACGGATTATAATCAGTCTTTTCATTATGAGATATGGAATGCGTCCGGAAATGAAAAGCTGCGGCGGATGCTGGCTGAATTGTGGAATGGGCTGTCCATGGGGCTGAATTCAACGGAAGAAGAATATGCAAGCATTTCGCAGGAAGAGCACCGGAAGATTTGCGAAGCCATTGAGAAAAAGGATGCGGATACGGCAAGGAAGGAGATGGAAAAGCATATATATCGAAGCCTGGACGATATACTGACCAGGTATCCGTAATCAATATAATTTTGAGACCACCAGTCACTATGGACGGAGGTTTTTTTATTCTATAGGAAACTTCTCCGAATTTTCCTATAGAATAAAAACCCTCCGGGGGATGCGCACTACGCGCATAAGGAAAATGGCTGCTTCCGCAGCCGCGCTTCGGCGCGAGTGTGCGTCGAGACGCACACTTTTCTTGTTCTATAGGAAATTTCTCCGAATTTTC
>VSNK01000357.1 GCA_009774255.1 Faecalicatena sp. | reverse complement strand
ATTACTATTCCAAATCATCTAAAGATTGACATGAACATATGTCACTCACAGATTGTAAGAACATGATAGTCGATGTTTAGACTGGAATCAGTCACTTCACTTAAAGAAGGAGTATTATGCAGTATATTAATTATCAAGAAAGCTGGCAGAGGGGGACCGCCGACTTTCCTCTGGAGTACCACCATGTATCCCCGACACATCCTCAGTACATCATGTCCCTGCACTGGCATGTAGAATTTGAACTGATCCGTATTTTAAAGGGCACCCTGCACCTGACCATCGACGAAGAAGCATTTGATACCTCGGCGGGCATGTTTATCTTTGTCCCCGCCGGCGTCCTGCACGAGGGGATGCCCAAAGACTGTGAATATGACTGTCTGGTCTATGACATGAATATCCTGATGAATAAAAATGACGCCTGCTGCCGGATGATCCGCAGGATCACGGAGCATGAAGTGGAGCCGCAGTATATCTATCCGGAATCCGACTTAGAGCTCCACCGGATCATCTGGGGGATGTTCGATGCCGTGGCCTCCAAAAAGGCCGGTTATCAGATGATCGTTCTTGGCTCCCTGTATCAGATGATCGGTACGATCTTCGCGGAGAGCCGCTATCACCCCACTTCGGAGCTATATCCCCGCAGCCATCGGCGGATCCTGCAGCTCAAACAGGTCCTGGAGTTTATAGAAAGTTCTTATAAAATGCCGCTGACGCTGGAGGAGATCTCCCACAGCGTCAACATGTCACCCAAGTATTTCTGTAAGTTTTTTCAGGAAATGACTCACAGGACCC
Organism: Faecalicatena sp.; assembly: GCA_009774255.1. GTDB lineage: Bacteria > Bacillota > Clostridia > Lachnospirales > Lachnospiraceae > Schaedlerella. Next base: position 4,308 of record VSNK01000357.1, on the reverse strand, counting down.
CCATCGATTATCTGAATTATTATCGGATCGAGAGGGCCTGCTACCAGCTTTTGACCTCCGAGCAGTCGATCACGGAGGTTGCCTATAGTTCCGGCTTCAATGACCTGAGTTACTTTATTAAGACGTTCAAAAGATATAAAGGAACCACGCCGAAACGGTATTTAAAATCTTAACAAAAAAATCGGTCCGGCAGTATTTTCCAGTCTTTTGGCAAACGCAGAAAAGCCTGCCCCTTCATTCTGAAACAGGGCAGGCGTATTTTTATACTTATTACGTCAGATTTTATCTGGCGCTCAGTTGATTACAGGGTCACGATCACTCCGTCTTCATCCCACAGGTCATGCCAGTCGTTGGCGCCTTCCCAGAGGAATACCTGCCCCTTTACAAGACGGTTATTCTTTTCCAGCGTGGCGATCTTTGCCATTTCCTCGTCCGTCAGCGGATCCTCGGTCATGCTCTTTAAGTTGCTCACGTATTCGACCTCATGTACGGAGAATGGAATCGGGATCTGCCCCCTCTGACGAGCCCATTTCAAAGCGATCAATGCCGGATGAACGCCGTGCGCCTTCGCGATCTCCTGCATTTCCGGTGTCTGCATGTCCGCAATATCCTCCGGGCAGATATCACGTTCCGGCCTCTGCGGGGAGCCAAGGGGCATGAATCCGATGGGCTGGATCTTGTGGGCATTCAGATAGTCGAACAGCTCCTGCTGCTGAAAGCATGGATGCAGCTCCAGCTCGCAGGCCACAGGCATGATCTTCATAAGCGGCAGCACGGCCTCCAGCTTCGGAATGGTCATATTGGAAATGCCGATATTGCGGATCAGCCCTTTTTCCACCAGCTCCTCGCACTGCCTGTAGGTACGGATAAATTCCTCCGCGCTGAAGGGTTTTGAATCCGGATTTCTGGAATCCACGTCACATCCTGGCGCATGGTAATTGGGGAAGGGCCAGTGGATAAAAAACAGGTCGATATAATCACATTTCAGGTCTGCAATACTCTTTCTGCAGGATTCCTCCACCCTCTCGTGCATGTCATTCCATACCTTTGTCATGATGAAAAGTTCACCTCTCTCCACCACACCTTCGTCAAACGCATCCTGGAACACCTGGCCGATCTGGTCCTCATTTCCATAGCATGCGGCGCAGTCAAACATCCGGTAGCCGCAGCGGATCGCTCCCGCCACAGCGCCGGATACCTGTTCCGGTGTGAAACGGTCGGAACCGAATGTCCCCATGCCTACACAGGGCACCTCCACTCCATTGTAAAATGTTACCTTCGGCACACTTGCCGGACTAATAAATTCTGCCATTATTTTTCTCCTTTCTAAACTAAAGCATATGCCTTGACCCGCACCCGTGCCTTTCCTTTTACGGCAGCGGGGTAATTTCAATCTGAGGAAGCAGACGCTCCATATCTTCCTTCACAAAAAATCCGGTCTCTTCCCGCATGGCTGCCGCCGCGGACACCGCGCTTGCTTTGCGCAGTGTATCTTTGACACTCAGTCCTTCGCTGATTCCCAATGCAAACCCTGCTGTCATGGAATCTCCGCATCCCACCGTATTGACCGCGTTGATCCGGGGCACTCTGGCCCGGTAAGCCCCCTCCCGGGATACCGCCACGGCCCCTTCGCCCCCCAGGGATACGACCACGATCTCGATCCCGCGTCCGTGGAGTACCTTCGCCGCTTCTGTGATTTCTCCCAGGTCGGTACAATCCTTCCCTGTCAGCATTTTAATCTCATCCAGATTGGGTTTGATCATGGTGGGGCATGCCTCGATCCCGGCCTCCAGGAGATTCCCGCTGGTATCCAGGATCACCGGTTTCCCGGCTTCCTTCACCAGCTTCACCATACGCTGGTAGGCCGTGCCGTCCAGTCCTTTTGGCACGCTTCCGGACATGGTCACCACGTCCGCATTCGATACCAGTCTCTGAAAATACTCCAGAAATCCTTCAAAATCCTCTTCTGTCACGGAGAATCCAGGCTCAAGAAATTCTGTCTGGCACCGATTCTTTTCATCCCAGATGTTGATGCAGGAACGGCTCTCCTCTTCCATATGATAAAATGCACTCTGAATACCAAACGGACGCAGGGCGTCTTCGATATAATGTCCCGCGTGGCCGCCCACAAATCCGGTGGCCGTCACCGCCGCCCCATAGATGGCTGCCGGCTTGGACACGTTGAGCCCTTTACCGCCCGGAGTGTAGACGCACTCCCTGACCCGGTTCACCTCTCCTGCGCGGACCTCTTCCACTACATAACGCTTGTCAATCGCCGCGTTCAATGTCACTGTCAGTATCATGTTATCCCCTTCTCCCAGCATAATGTAACGCCCCCTCACCTGCGTTCGGCGGCAAGTCGTCGGAAGGCATTTTTAAAATGCTTCGCATTAGCCTTCCTCCTCATTCATCAACAATACCTTTCCTTTTACGAGTCCGGGGGTTTTGAACATCTGGAATGCTTCCTGAGCCTGGCTCATGGGCATTTTTTTATAGATGAGCCCCTCATCAAATTTTAACTGTCCGGTGGCGAAATAGTGAGCCGTCAGCTCCCATTCCTTTCCCGGAAACGGCGAACTGTAGGACATCCAGGAGCCGGTCAGCTTGAACTCCTTGCGGTTCATATTTTCCCACAGCCCAGGAGTAAAGGTCAGATCCACATGGGGTGTCCCGATAAAGCATATATGAGCCTTATTTGCGGCAAGCTCGAAGGCCATGTACATGGTCGGAGCCTGCCCCGCGGTCTCGAAAACAAAGGCAAATCCTTTCCCTTTGGTAAGCTCCTTCGCCTGCTCCATAAATCCTTCCTCTGTGGTATTGATCACCGCATCCGCCCCAAGGCGTTTCGCCAGCTCCAGTCTTTCCTCGCTGATATCAAAGACAACCACCTTCCTGGAACCGAAGATCTTTGCCCACTGCATCGTAAACAGACCGATGGTGCCGCCTCCTAAAACCGCCACATACTGCCCTCCCTGATAATCGTTCTGGAGCAGGCCGTGAAGCGCCACGGTGGACGGTTCAAACATCGCGCCCTGCTCATAGGAAATGGACGAGTCAAATACGACGGCATTCTGCTCCGGAAGAACCACATAATCCGCATTGCTCCCCTGCTGCCTGGAACCAATGAAGCTGTAATGCCTGCAGAGGGAGAAGTTCCCGTTCTGGCAATCATCGCATTTCATACAGGGAAGCAGGGGCGCGCCGGAAACCCGGTCCCCGATCTTCACCTTCGTCACACCCTCACCGACTTCCACCACATCCCCCGAGAACTCATGTCCCAGCACAATTGGATAAAAATGGACTCCATTGTGCAGGACTCTGGGGATATCGGAACCACAGATCCCGGACGCCTTGACCTTTACCTTCACCTCACCCGGTCCCGGCGCGGGTTCCTCATAGTCCAGATACTGTACATCTTCGTTTGCACATACAACTGCTGCTTTCATTTTTCTGACTCCTTTTGTACTATGTAACCAATTTGCGCAGCAAATTGATTGCCTTTCTGTTTTTCTTATCACATCCTGCTATTTTTCAAAATAGCAGATTGTCATTACACTTCGCGGCCGGTCAGGACGTGAAGTGTAACAGATTATCTTTTGCTGTACTCCTGCATCGTTCCCTTCAGCTGCTCATACAGTTCCAGATAGATCTGATAGTTCCTTTCGTATATCTCCCGGTGACGCAGATTGGGCTCATGGCGCCGCTTTTCCTTCACCGTCAGTCCCACGGCCTCCTCAAAGCTTTCGTACATTCCCACTCCCACGCCTGCCAGGATGGCGGCGCCCAGTGTGGTGGCCGTATCCGAAGAGGGTACGACGATCGGCTTGCCGGTGATATCTGACTTGATCTGAGTCCACAGCAGAGAATTCGCAGACCCGCCCATGGAACGCAGCACTCCTGCCTCCGCCCCGGCTTCCCTTGCGATCTCCAGATTGTGATGGAGGGAATACGCCACACCCTCCATGGCTGCCCGGATAAAATGCCCCTTGGTCTTTCCAAAGTCCATTCCGTAAAAAACCCCTTTTGCATCCGGATCCCAGATGGGAGAGCGCTCACCGGACATATATGGGAGGAATACCATCCCGTCAGAGCCGGGGCTGACCGCTTCCGCCGCTTCGTTGAACAGCTCCAGCGAGCTTTTGCCGCAGCGTCTTCCTTCCTCCCGCTCGTAGGCCCCGAATTCCCGCTCCAGCCAGCGCATCACTCCGCCTCCTCCGGTAGTTCCGCCCTGGAGAAGCCATCTTCCCGGCACCACATGGTATCCCAGGATCAGCCTCGGGTCCGCCTGACAGATGTCGATACAGATAC
>VSNK01000356.1 GCA_009774255.1 Faecalicatena sp. | reverse complement strand
GAGCTCCATCTGTGCGACCATCGCCGACAAAAGGCCGATTCCTCCAAATTCCTCCATATATTTTCCATTTATAGTCATCACACAGGCATCACGATAGTTTTTCTTCCATATAATAACCGGATATTCCTCGGATTCAATATCTTCATCTTCCATGATTCCCTTCATGTACACCTCAGTGCCCGCTTCCAGTTCATACCATGGGAGTATCAAATCCATGTCCTGTCTTTTTTTCATTTCTTTTTTATCTGTTGTCAGATAGACTGCTTCTCCTCCAAGCAGGAATCCATCGTACATATGCACTCCGTCTACCTTGCTTCTCTCTGCCTTTACATTCTGAATACCGAACAGCCTCCGTATTCTCCGGCTTTTCCTGACAACAGACGGGTCAGGCATATTGCAGAATACCAGATCACTGCCTGCCTCCAGGTATCCCTCCAGATACTTCAGTTCTCCCTGTTCTTCCCACCTGACATAATCGGAATCGATGACAAGCATGCTCGGAATCCTCTGCTCCTTTTTCCATCCCCCGTTTTCACATTCTTGCAAAGATGGATAGCTTTCCAGATTCCTCTTGGTATAAGAAGCCCATACCGCTATGGCTCCCTCCATTTTTTCTCCGCCGATGTATACAATAAAATCTCTCAAATCATCTGAAATCCCATCCGCTTTCGCTCCATTCACCGAATAATAAGCCTCGTTTTTTCCAGATAGCTCCTTTGGATCTTTCGAGTATGAATTCACCTCATAATCATTCCATAACTCCGTTATGACACCAGTTGACTGAAACATAAAAAGAATTACAAACATAACGATCGTGATTGCGAAATAATTCCGACGCGATATCATTTTTTATCCTTTCGCTTCTCTCAAAATGTTTTTAACTGAAAACCCGTATCAGTTCCAGCGTTTCACGGTCTATCACAACATCCGATTTTTTCAGTTCATTCAGCGTCGAAAAAAAGGCTTCTTTATTTTGCAGTGTAAAATATAATTTTAATCTACATGTATAAGCACTGAGCTGCTTCGGATATTGTTCCGCCAGCCAGGAACACCATTTTTCCGAATCCGCATAGTCTTTTATTTCCATCAGCCTCAGACATACTCCCTCATACTGTTCTGCGTTCAGCTTTGATATATTTTTTTCGCGAAGCTTCTCTGCCGTATCTGCCATGATATGGACAAAACGTTTCTGCTCAATAGGGGTGAATATCTGCAATTTTAGTACATGATTCATATAATCAATCAATAGCTCTTCAAACGCTGTTTCTTCCTCTTTTTCATTCTGGATCTCCTGGGACAGGGTATGTACTTTTGTACGGAATTCATTTAGTTCATCTGTCATAACCGAGGCCGCGTAATGGGAAGATTCCGAGTCCTCGCTGTCTAATGCCAGCGCAATTGCTGCCAAAGAATCTTGTATCTCTCCTTTGACCATATTCATCATGACCGTGCGCAGATTTTTCTTTTCATTGATTGCAAGCGCTTCTTCCAACGGAACCATATTCCGTACTCTTTCCTCGTCTGCCTTTAGCTGGATCTTCACACGGTCCTTGCTGAAAATAACATCTTCCAGATCCGGAGCCGTCCAAAAAAGTATTTTGTCAAACAGGTATGTTACGATAAAAAAGAGCGGACCTATGACCGGACACAAAAGCATGATGATAAATTTAATCAAAAACGCTCTTCTGTTATCAAAAAGCCTCTCCCATTTGTTTTCGGTCTGCTGCTCCTTGGCCGGAACAACCACTATGATTCCCCAAAGAAGATAAATAATGGCTGTCAGCGCATTCACACACAATACAATCAGAAATATAAACTCATCCCAATCCGGCATTATGCTGCCTCCCCTTTGAGTTCACTTCGATATCCCTTGGCTAAGAAACGCTCGATCACACTCTTTGCGCTTTCCTGATCCGTATTGGATAAAAGTACATATAAGCTGCCTTGTATGAGCCCCAGATAATCTGTCTGACGCATCTGAGTAGCGAGCACTCTGGCGGCTTCCTTCCTGTTATATTCTCTCACCCCGGATATCTCAAGCAGTGAACATTCTGTCAGGCCTTTCTCTCTTGCTTCAAAAAAAGCCTTTACAAGCTGTGTAAATGCTTTTTCATCCAGTACATTCGTCTCTCCTACATAACGCTGATCTTTTAGGGCATCGAGATAACGGTTGGCACGTACCACCGTGTTCTGAATCAGTGCTCCGACAACTGTCAGACGGTTCGCTTCTGCCAATGTCATGCGCTGCCACGGAATCCCCCATACCATCAAAATCAGCTGCATCTGATCAGCCGCATATACGGCGCTTGCCATGAGGGGAAACTGAGCCTCCAACGTTTTATTGATATAAACCCTGCGTTCCTTTATCTCATCATACAGACTCTCCATAGATGTATACTTAATGGAGCTTCCCAATTTCCTCGCTTCCTTAGATGTGGCAGAAAATAACCTTGCATAATCGCCGTTTGCCACCGTGTAGATCGCGACATCTTTGCTGTCCATCAGTTTTGATAACATTTCGGCCGCATAAAATAATACTTCCTCAGGTGCATATGCATCCAGCCGGGATGTAATCTCATAGATCTTGCCGAGACTGTCCTTTTGATTCATGACCTGCATCTCAAAGCTCTGTTTCATACGGATATTGCTGTCGTTGATATCATCAATATCACTCAGTTTTCCGTGGAGATAATCAACATTTTCCTGGTTTTCCTCCTTAATATATTTCAACTGATCTCGCATATATCCTACGACCATTCCGAGAATAAACAGCTGCGCGATCCACACATACGTATTGTAATCCAGCAATACTTCAAATCCTGTACGTTCATACATCTGGCGGAAACAGTATCCTGCAACGGACAGTGCCGCCGATATCAATGCCTGCTGCTGTCCGTGAACAATGGCAAACAGGAGTACATACAGCAGATAAAAGTCCAGTCTGCTAAAATATTCACTGCCCACAGCCCGATTATTGAGCATAAAGAAGGGAATAAAGCAAATACAATTCTCTATAAACGGAATTAACTTCTTTATGATCAATCTTACATTGTGCAGAAACTTTCCTAATTGGCTGCCTCCGCTGTCCTCATCTTTCATGAACGCCTCTCTGTGGCGTTTCATATATTGTACAACCTTCTGCACACCGGCATCATAATGAAAGAAAACCTGCATATGGTATTCTTCCTGATACCTGTTCCCATCCAAAACCAGGCGGTGCTTTTCCCCTACGGAATTGTCTGCAATCTCAGTTTTGCCGTCCATATATTTTTGAATCATCTCAGCAAGCTGCATCTCACTGATCTCTTCCATAGAAGAGATGTGGTAGCAGCGATATGCCGGCTTGGCATCCACAATAGCCTTATACGCATATTCTATTGCATCCTTTAGATAGATCATGGAATACACATTACGGCAGCTTGCGGATATCTTCCCTGTCTTCAATGCCTCCAGACACATTTTAAAGCAGGGGTCATCCTGCTTTTCTCCTTTTCTGGGTATCCCATACATATGGTCGAAACGCAGAACCAGAGTATCCATGCCGTGAGCGGTCCGATAACTGTCACAGATTTCTTCGCCATGAGCCAGCGCCAGCGCTTTAAAACCCTGCGCTTCCGTAGGCATATCCTCTGTGATATCCGCACCATGAATACTGCTGTAGACTTCGTATGAAGATAAATATACAAAACGTCCTTTTCCTGACATGGAGCACACTGACAAAATATTGGTAAGCGCCGTAGTATACCGCACGGATTCCTTTCTTGCCGTCTTCCAGTCAAAATTAGTATCAAACGCGCCCATAAATATCGTCAGCTCCGGCATAATGCTTTTGAAGATATCTTCTATACTGTCCGTATCATACTCAAAATTATATTGTTCGAATACATGCTTATAGGAGAAACGCTTATCTCTCCGCCCTGTCAGCAGATATACCTGATGTCCGTTTTTCTTCATTATATCTATCATGGCATCCATGAATCGACTGCCGCCGCCAATCAACAATACTGTCGTCTCTTTTATCTCTGTCTTCTGAATGACTTCATGGCGGATTTCTTCTCCCAGTAAATGCGCAGACCGTTCGGCATTTGCATTGTTACCTTCACTTTGCCCGCTGAGCTTTTCCTTCCCCCCATGGATGCCTTCTGTCTCCGGAATATTGTCCGGTATCCTTCTGTCTTTCTTCTGCAGCAGGAGTATATCAATCGGGGGATTTTTGACCGCAGCGAAAGAAACCATCTGTTCTTCCTTTCTTTCCGGCTTCTTTTTCTGCTTTAATTTTTCCGTCGGCTTTTGATTTATTAAGCCGCTGGCTTCGTTTATTTTTATTAAACTGCTGGTTTCGTTTATTCTGGTTATTTTTTCTATTCGTTTAGATTCTCTTCCTCCGCGGGGGCATCCTCCCGCATTGGAAAAGGGATATCAGCATCTCTCCGCGCACTATTTTCCGTGGGTAAATCTTCCCAGAAATCCTTCATTTCATCTTGAAATAATTCGGAAATCTCGGTATCCGTTTCCAAAAATGTATGCCCTATATGAAGAGCTTTATCATTCAGCAACTCCGCTGCCTGGCGAATCTTCGAGAAATAGAGGTTATAATAATTATTGAAAGCCTGGAGCCGTTTTTGCAGCCTGTCTGTTTGTTCCGCCTGATACTGTTCCGTTTCTTGTTTTACAAGCTTTCGTTTTGCTTCAATCTCTTTCTCAAAGGCTTTCCGCTTTTCTTCTTCTTCGATATCATACTGCCTGGATTTTTCTTCTATTTCTGACAGTTTCTTTTGCAAGGCATTCCGCATTTCTCCAAAAGTGCGTTCTTCTAATTCGATTCGCGCCTGTAATTCCTTCAATTCTTTACTGTCAGACTCATGAGCAGCCTTTTCTTCACTAAGAAGTTTTTCAAGCTCAACGATCTTTTCTTCCAAAATTTTCTTATTATTAGAGAACATTTTCATCACCCGTCTTAATATTCAGTAAAAAATTCATCAATCCAATACTTTGATATTGCTAATTTCCAATGCAATAATTTTACATATTTAGCCGACGCATAGTGCCATACTATGCGACACCCTCTATTCAATATTAAGGTAAATACTAACACAAAAATTATGT
>VSNK01000355.1 GCA_009774255.1 Faecalicatena sp. | reverse complement strand
AGCGTTTCATCCGTCTCCCACTTTGAAACGGTCTGCCTGCTTATCCCCAGCTTTTCAGCAACCTCTTCCTGTGACAGGCCTTTTTTCTTCCGTGCATGAAATAAATGGTCCCCTAAACCCATGGCATTACCTCCTGAAATATGATATGCCCTGATTATAATACTCCCACTGCCCGGACGCCACCAACAAAACTATACAGTTCTGCCCGCTTTATTAACATCAGCACTACCTTTGTCTGACGCCCCTATTTGTCAATCACTTCATCAATCTTACAGTCTTTATCCCATTTCGCATTATAAGCGATCAGAGTAAGACCTCTTGTACGGATTTTTCCTGGCACTCACTACATTCCCCGTCATGAATAGAGATAACGCCGCCGCATATCGGACAAATATATTTTTCCTTCTGCCCCTCCATAAACCTCTCCAACCCATACCGCCCTACAAGCTCACTGTTCTCCACCAGACTTACCTTATACCTCTTCTTATAACTCTTTTCAAGATTCTTGATCAGCCTGCAAGGATGTTCCGGACATTCATAACAATATACCAGCCCCTTGTCCCCGATACACTCCTTAATCCTGCACTTACGGCAATGTTCCGGTTTCCTTTTATCACTGTTCCGGCAGCCACTGCAAGGCTTTTTATGATAACAATGCTTATAACAGACCAGACAGTTCATCCCGCAGGGGGCAAACAGCATAGGGTCAATCTTCTCTTCCGGCATCTTCATGAACCAGAGCCCTCCCGTTTTCATCTTTCCATTATATAAGGCCCTTCACCGGTGCCGCTTTATCCCCTTCAACACCTTACTTTTTCTTGAAAAGTTTCAATTTTATATTTCTTCTATCAGCAATCCTTTGAAATACCTCTGCCACATACAGACATTGTTCCTTAAATGGCAATGAGGATAATCCGTCATTGGATTGTATCTGCTTTACTGCTTCCTGTATCTCCGAAAACTCTAATAAATTGACTGCCACACCGCAAAGCGAAAATAATTGATTTTTCCGTTCAAATCCTTTCATAATACCATCCCCGCAAATCCACAGAAAAACTGGAATCTGTACCCGTCTATTATTGTGTCCCTGTCAACCTCTGTACTGCCTCTTCCTTCGTTGACACAAAGAAAAAGTCCTTCCCATGGTTCGACTCATAAATAAAATCTTTCAGCGGCTTACTGGTATAATGCGAATAATCCCCGTAAACAGCCACCTTCACATGATAATTCATAAACTTCTGGAGAATCTCACCCGCCATACCCGTACTAAGGATGAAAAAATCCCCGCATATCACATCTTTATCGATGACAATCCGCTCTGCGCCCGTCTCATACTTCACAGTCATCGCCAGGTCCAGAGCCGACTGCGTATCAACAATTACCACCTCGTCACCGGAAACGACTGCAATATCAATCCCGTTATCCTTCAAATGCTCAATATTCATAATGTCCTCCTAACTCAAACCTGCAGTACAAATTCCAGTTGAAGATAAATTCTACAGGACAACACATGAATTGTCAAGTACCATTTTCACAGCACCTCCCAGCCTCCCCAAAAGTATAACACATCCTGATCCATTCTCTGCCTTTCGGACACGTCCACATCTTTATCCCTCCTGCCTCATTCCCGTTCCCTGACCGTCACCAGAACCCTGTCCCCCGGCTGTTTCCCTATCCGGGAACGGATATCCTTACGCACGCCGATAATATAACACACACTCCCGTCAGCATTCTTTACCCCCATATTTACAACACTTCCATCATACGGCTCCCCGTCAAACGTAGCATGTACCTTTACCCTTCCCCGCCCATACTCTTTCCTGATATCATAGGGAAAAATGACGTAAGCGCCTCCTGTTTCCCCCGCTTCATAAAGCAGGGACTCATACTCATACACTCTGCCGTTCAATGCCTGCACCTCTTCCCATGTCTAAGTTTTCTTCAAAGTCTTTCCCTTTTTCAATCGCCTTATTCAAATAATCGTTATATGTTCCTCTAAGCTGATACTGAAAATTGTCCAGCTCTTCTTTTGAAACTTGATATTTTACTGTTTCTAAGTTATTTTCCCCAGGTTCACTTACAATCTTTCCGATTCCGGCAAAAGTTTCTTTTGTCAATTCTTCCGTTCTCTCATCAATTTCTGCTATTCTTTGTCTTTTCCTTTCTGAATCTCCAGACTTTAATTCGGCTTCCAATACATTCTTTTCTCCTTCCAGCCTATTCTTAACCGAATCCACTAGTTCACTCTGTTCCAGTTTTCCAGACATCTCTGTAAGCTCTGCCATTCTTTTATTATCTAATTCTTGCTTTGTTAATGGTCTTTTCCCTTTGTATATCCTATTTTCTCTGAGTTCATCTGACTCATCTGTTGATTTTGCCAGTTCTTTCGCAATTTCTTCATCAATTGAATCTAACTGTTTCTCATAATCTTCTATCTTCTCCGCAATATCTGCGGAACAATATCCGCTTTCTTTATCTGCCATCTGCTCAAGCAAGGAATCTTTACATTCTCTGATAAAATCTTTCTGCTTCATCAGCCGTTCTACTACACTCATTGCCTTGCCTTTTTGTGATATCATGGCAACGTCACTGCGAATAAGCACACCCTTTTTTTCTTCTTCGTTTCCTGTGTTTTGATTAAATTTACGGTTTATTGCCTCTGCATGAAATAAACCATTTGTTCTGCTGACATTCACATACATATCCTGATCCTCCGATTCTTTCATATTATGTTACAAGTATGATTTTGGGACGATTTCATCATTATATTTTCATATTGTAACAAGCTATGTCTGTATATCGGTCAATGTAACAAGTGAATTTATACAGATGATGCGAACGGATTGTTTTTTGGTTCCTATGGTATTTTTGATTCCTATGGTAATGGAAACATAGCGATTAATGTAAAACTTGTTCCGTTCTTTAGATCAAGTACTCCTTCATACCGCTCGACAACTTTTCTGATATTTTGCAGACCGACTCCGCTTATTGGAGTCTGTTTGGAAGAGGGGAATCTGCCGTCATGCTGCTTAACCGATACATAGGTACTATTGGAGATTTCAAATATCCAATAGTTCGGATATATTTGTGATTTCATCCGTATCCATCCGGCAGGATACCCCGCTTCCATCCCCCGCTGACAGGCTTCTATTGCATTATCTAACGCATTTGCCAACAGACAGCAAAGATCGACGGGAGCAATTTGCTTTTCACCAGGCAAACTCATCTGAATCGAAATATCAATTCCAAGTTTCCTGGCTTGATGGTATTTCGGATTCAGCAAGGCATCAGCAAAAACAGATCCTGTCTGGACGATAACCTCTCCCTCTTCCAGGGTATTATTCCATTGTTCCAGATAGCGCCTGGCTTCTTCTATATTTTCTTTTTTCAATAACTGTGTGAGACATAAACTGTGATTTTTCATATCATGCCGGAGCTTTATAAATTGCTCGTATTGCTCCTTTGAAATCTCCAGATGCCTCCCCAATATCTGGTACTGTTGCTTTGTCAATCTCTCTACCAAACGCTGCTCTAACATGATAATGCAATAAACATTAAGAACCTCTCCTCCAACTGCAATCAGTCCGCAAGGAACCAAAACTGCATACATATATTCAACGTCCCAATTCCTCGTTGTGTCAAATGACATGCATATCATGCTGACTGCAATACAGATAAATATAATAATACACATAAGATAAACGCCGTCGCGATCCTCAAAATCACGTTTAAGCAGATGGAGCTTACGTTTTAAAATTCCCATCATAAAAAAGAGCGTAAGACCTACCGCCAGATCAACGCTGTTCGAGATTATATCAATATGCTTCTCCTGTCCGGTTAAGCTTGCTAAAGACATGAACACCAAATAAAATATACCGCCTGCTACTTCTTGGGTCCCATATAACCACAAAGTAAAAAATCCCCTTTTTATGATACTTCCATGAAATAGCACTGTATTCAGCGCAAATGCACATCCACACAGATAGACCATATTTCCCCATGAAGTGCCGGCAACCCCAAACCTTACATTTATATGTCCATACAACCAGGACCCCAGATAAAACCATAAATACGTATAACGATACTTCACTCCAAGCATTTCTTTTAGAAAGAGGCATTGATAAAAAGTCAAAAAAAGCCCCCAGCCTACCGTCCATATTGTTGAAGCAATCAAAAACATCTCCCCTAACATAGTCTTCTTGCCAACTCCAATCCGTCGAAGGATCCGGATCACTTCTATACTTCTTCCTTTTCTCTTCATTATAATATTTCCTATTATAACGAAAAGAATTTTAGGATACAAGGATAACGTCTGAATGGTTTCTTTTTTGTTGTGAGCGGCTTTTACTTGAAATATGCCCATATCCTTGCTGTATTCGATTTTACAGATTGCTTTATATTCTGTCTCCATGCATTGGATAAATGCTCCAAAGTTTTACCCATAGCGGCATCTTAGATTTTCTTTATAAAAATAATTTCCAGAGGTTCCTCCGGCAACAGTAATGCACCAGAATCCACATAGTTCAATTTACGATAAAAATGCTGTGCCGCTTCATTCGACAAAGTAGATGTCATGACTAAATCATAACCCTTCATCTTCATTTGTTTCTCCCAATAATCAGTCATTGTTTTCCCATAACCACAGCCACGATACTGTTCAAATATAAACAGCATATTCATAAACGGCGTGTTATCCCAGAACAAATTCCATCTCAGCCAGCCTACAAGTGTATCTTTATCTTCTGCCACAATTACCCGGCCAAGCGATACAGCAGATTCCAGTTCTGTTATCCTGATGTGCTTATCATATGTAGAAAGAATTTCAATGTCTGATTTTTCTGCAAACCTAATTTTCACATGCATCCCTCCGCATACTCTAACCCATGTTCCCGACACCACTGGGTTGTCAGTTTCCTGTAATACTCTGCCTAAAAATCATACCACTGCTGTGAAATCCCCATTCTGTCTACCATATCCTTAAATCTCCTGAACGCTCCCCGCCCTTGTATGGCACATTCCAGTTTATCCGCCCTTTCACCTAGGAAAAGCAGATGGCTGGCAAATAAGCAGTAATGAATGATAAAGTCCAGATAAATTCTTCCATGATAGGG
>VSNK01000354.1 GCA_009774255.1 Faecalicatena sp. | reverse complement strand
TAATGAGTACCTCTTTTCTTGTATTATTGATTATATCTCATTAGCCACTCCCGTTACAACTATATTATAGCATATCACACCTCCCTTCTTTTTCAAGTCAGGGAGGCTTTCCACCTTGTAACACGATCACTCCTTAATCGATTCTACCATATCTTTTTATTTCTGACAACTCATATAACGCCCATCCTGGCCATGAAAAAAGCAATAGCAAGGACTTTTTCATTTCGTAGGATGCCTGCTTTATATTCTTGTCCTGCACATAGACTTTAAAAAGTACCTTTACTGTTTTTACATTTCATACTGTTCAAACCCTTCCTTCCAATTATCTACACCCACTTATGAGGCTGTGGCAGCAAAGAGGTAGTGCTGCTGTCCAATAAAGTGTACTTTTCCAGACAGTTCGCCGGCACGTCTGGACAGGGACATTTGTTTGACTGATAGAAGCTTCTTTGAACAGAATAATTATACAAAAAAACTAATAATTATGCAGGGAAAAGGAATTCCCGCAAACAAATTCAAGGAGGAAAAACCATGAGAATTCAACATAACATTACAGCATTAAATGCTCACAGAAATTTATACAACAACAACTCTGCAGTAGGAAAGAACCTGGAAAAACTGTCATCTGGTTACAAGATCAACCGTGCAGGCGATGACGCTGCTGGATTGGCTATTTCTGAAAAGATGCGTGCTCAGATCACAGGTCTTAGCATGGCTAAGAAGAACGCAGAAGACGGTGTTTCTCTTGTACAGACAGCAGAAGGTGCTTTGACAGAAGTTCACTCCATGCTGAATCGTATGGTTGAGCTGGCTACACAGTCCGCAAACGGAACCTATTCTTCCACAAACCGTACTGAGATGCAGAAGGAAATTAATCAGCTGCGTGATGAGATCAACAGAATCGGAACAGCTACGAAGTTCAATGGAATTTCTCTGTTTACCGCTGGTTCTATCACTCTTCATGTTGGTGAGTCAGGAGATACCTATAATCAGCTTAAGGTTAGCTTAACTGCGTTAAGTGTTAAGGCACTTGGAATTGGTTCAACGGCTGGTACTGGTAAGCTCAAGACAAAGATGAGTATCACTACGAGTACATTGGCAAGATCAGCAATTAGTGCAATTAATGTTGCTATTGATCAGGTTTCATCTATGCGTTCCACATTCGGTGCTTTGCAGAACCGTCTGGAGCACACCATCAACAACCTGGGTGTTCAGCATGAGAACCTGTCTGCAGCTGAGTCTCGTATCCGTGACGTAGATATGGCACAGGAAATGATGACTTACACAAAGAACAATATTCTGGTTCAGGCTTCTCAGGCAATGCTTGCGCAGGCGAATCAGGTACCGCAGGGAGTTCTTCAGTTGTTACAGTAATGATTGCAGGTACAATTTCAGAAAGCGCCGGTCCACTGGATGGGCGCTTTCTTTTGCATACGCAGTGTCTGTGTGCAAAAGAAAACGTCTATTTTCTGAAATTTTAAACCTTATAGAATGAAGTGTTCGCTTAGCCCAAAGGAGTTTGGATCAGGGAAAGCTCTTTGGGGATGTTACACCAGATATAAGGAGGCAAGACAGTATGAAAATACAGCTCAGCATTTCCCTGCTCGCGTCAAACCGTGCGGCATCCCTGGAACGATGCCTGGATTCGCTCCGCCCCCTGCTGATGCAGGTGCCCAGTGAACTGATCGTGGTATTTACCGGGACTGATGAACGGGTGAGGGAAATCGCCAGCCGCTACACAGACAAGATCCTTCCCTTTACATGGTGCAACAACTTCTCCGCAGCCAGAAATGTGGGGCTGTGGGCGGCCAAAGGGGAATGGTTCATGTATATTGATGATGACGAATGGTTTGAGGATGTGACGGAGATCCGGGATTTCTTTTTATCCGGGGAATACCGTAGCTATGGTTCCGCTTTCTACAAGCAGAAAAACTATCTCCAGTGGGATGGCATTCAATATACTGATTACTATGCATTCCGTATGGTACGCCTTTTTCCGGAGACAGCGTTCCAGAACGTAGTTCATGAGGAACTGGTTCCCCGCATGACACCAAGCAAATATTTTGAAACCTATGTAAACCATTACGGATACATTAACGACGCAGGAAAAGAAGAACCTGTGAAGCCCCTTCGGAATATTCCGCTCCTGCTCCAAAATATTGAAGAACGTCCGTCCTATGTAAAGAATTATGTTCAGATCACGCAGGAATATATCATTGTAAAAGATCGAGAAAAAGCGGAGGAATACTGCCGGAAAGGGCGCGCGCTCTGCAAAGGAGAGGAAGATGATTTTTACCGGGGATGGCTGAATACAAACCTGCTATATATTCTGTGCGTACAAAACAAATATGAAAAGGCGGAAGAGGAAGCACTCCATATTTTAAAAAATGAACATTCCAGAGAACTGGTTCGGCTGAGTATTTATGAAACACTGCTTTCCATCTATACCGACCGTGGTGCTTCAGAGGAAACCTTGCGTTATGGGTCGGAATTTGAAGACACACTGGCATATATGGAGGAACACCCGGAGTTATGGATAAAGCAGACTTATGCCGACCTGACAGAGGAATCCATTAAGCTTCCCTCCAAGCTGTACCAGATCCGGATTAACTGTACACAGTCCGCGTTGAAGTTGGGAGACATGAAGCAGGCAATCCGTTTCTTTAAACTGCTCCCATGGGACGACGAGACGTGGATGCAGCGGTATTATCCGATTCTGGATGAGTGGAAAAAAGATTATGCAGACTTATTCGGAGAGCTTCTGGAGCATATCCCGGAATACTCCCCTTATCGGCAGCTGCAGATGGCAGTTGCAGGGAAGAGTGAAGACTCGGGAGCAGATGATGGGGAAGGAGCGGAAGAACGTCTGCAATTACTGGCACAATGTGTGGAGAATACCGAATCCACTTACCTGAAGCATCAGGCAGTGAAAGAGGCAGTCCTGATGCAGATAGAGCTTGCTGAGATTGTAAGTTCTATGGATCTGGACGTATGGAAGCCGTGTGCGGAAAAACTGCAGGAACTGATTCCCGAGGAGGAATCGGAGAAATTACGAGAAGCAGTGGAAAAACTGGTTCAGGATGCTCCGATCTACGGCCTCTGGCCGAAAAAGCTTTTATATGAAAAAGAATTAATTCAGGGCTTCCTCACGGGGGAGGCCATGGTTCAGACTCTGAGGGAATACAGCATCGCTGTTTTGAAATATTACCGACTTCAGTACCGGGATGAGATATTCAGCAAAGAAAAACGTATTCTGCTTCCAAAAGACGGACGCTTCGCTCTGTTTGTGTGGGAAGCACTGGAGAAGATGGGACATGGGGAATTCCCGGAAGCCGTACGTTTATTCCGGAGCGCACTCCGGTTCTACCCGTCGATGACAGGAGTCATCCGGGAGGTCATTCGCCAGATGTTAGTAAAGACCGCAACTCCGGTTCAAAACACAGGTGCGGAATTCCAAATGCTTGCACGGCAGATGAAAGAGGCCTTGCGGGTAATGATTGACAACAGGCAATATGTAGAGGCATTACCTGTGATCATGCAACTGTCTCCGCTTCTTCCGGAAGATTTGGAATTGTTGCGGATGAGGCAGAAGGTTCTGCAGGAGACGGCGGAATAAAAAAATCCGGAAAATATTTTGACCTTTTGAAATGGCAAACAGGGGTTCTGCAGTTTTTGTCAGAATCCCTGAAAGTGAGAATTACATGGTTCTGGTTAATGTCAGGTTGGTAGATCAAAAGGTTTATATATAATATTATATATTATAATTTTTTTTATCTTATTATATATGATTTCTGTTCAGTATTTTGCCGTACTGTGGAAGTACAGCGTAAAGTTTGTACCAAGTGTGAACCATGGACAGTAACGAAGGAGAATAATAACATGAGCCGTTCATTTAGGAGGCAAGTGTTCACAATGATCAACTTGCTCGATAAGGCAAACAGAACATTGAAAGTAAGCCTGACTGCAAAAAGAATAAATGAAGATGGTATTCAGCAACTCCTGAGAGACTGCCAGGAGACTGCCATCACAATCGGCAGCGAACTGGAAATGCTTTATGGTGAAGGCACGGAAAGCGTTCATATGTTGGAAGAGTACTGTGAGAGCTTATACCAGATGACGCAGACTCTGAAAAATCTTGACAAACGCCGCAGCATTATGAACCAGCTAATCACTCAGGTAAAAGCGATCCGCAGGCTAATCGGCAATCAGGTTCCGGACAGAACAGAAATCGTGTTCCTTCCATATAAAGCAGCCATGTGGGATTCTCTGGAAAGCGTCTGGATGGCCGCGTCTGCGGATGAAAACTGCGATACCTATGTGGTTCCCATCCCCTACTATGACCGCAACCCGGACGGCACCTTCAGCCAGTACCATTATGAAGGGGAAGAGCTGCCGGATTATGTGCCGGTAACACACTATGAAAACTACGACATCCAAAAGCGCTGGCCGGATATTGTGTATATCCACAATCCCTATGACCAGTACAACTACGTTACCAGCATTGACCCCAGGTTTTATTCCTGTGAATTAAAAAAATTCACAAATACATTGGTGTATATACCTTATTATAGTACAACAGGAGGGATGAGCGAGGCGCAGGAATCCTGCTCCGCGTATTATCAGGCGGATTACATTGTCATCCAGGCAGAAAAGTATCGGAAGTTCTTTGACCCGGCACTGCCGAATGAAAAATTTCTTTCCTTCGGCTCCCCGAAATTTGACCGGATTATCCGGATCTGCAAACACCCACCGGAGCCACCGGAAGAGTGGAAAGAAAAGCTGAACGGCAAGAAGGTATATTTCTACAATACCAGTTTAAACGGAATGCTTGGAGATACCAAGTCCTTTTTGAAAAAAATGGAATATGTTTTTTCCTGTTTCCAGGGACGGGATGATGCCTGCCTGCTGTGGCGGCCGCACCCTCTGTTTGAATCCTCACTGGATTCCATGCGTGCACAATTCCGCCCGGCATATGATATGCTAAAAAATTATTTTATGAAATACGATCTGGGAATCTTCGATGACACACCGGATATCGCAAATACAATCGCGCTGTGCGATGCCTACATCGGGGATGCGGCCACCTCGGTGACCTCCTTATTTGGAATCGTGGGAAA
>VSNK01000353.1 GCA_009774255.1 Faecalicatena sp. | reverse complement strand
GCTCTATAGCCAGATTGTTCTGACTAAGGGTATCCCTTTTGACCTTCGTCTTCCTTCCGTAAAGCCATCAGCTGTCGGTGCAATGACCAAAGCGCAGATTGATACGGAGCTTCAAAAGGGCGTTGATTCCATCAAAGCAGGAAGAATTTATTCTGCTGATGAAGTTGATGCTGCATTAAAGAAGGAATTTAGCATATGACAGAAAATTATACGGTCAGTTACTCTCAGGACTCTCTCGATGATTTAAAGGAAATCTATTCCTATATTGCA
Organism: Faecalicatena sp.; assembly: GCA_009774255.1. GTDB lineage: Bacteria > Bacillota > Clostridia > Lachnospirales > Lachnospiraceae > Schaedlerella. Next base: position 4,877 of record VSNK01000353.1, on the reverse strand, counting down.
AATGAACTTCTTGTTCCGGACACAGCCGAAGGCCAGATCAATCGTATTAGAAAAAAAGTCCGATCCTTAAATTTCATGCCGGCTCGATACGCACTGGTTGAGTGGGAGCCCTGGCATTCGATGGGAATGCATCAGTTGCCTGTAGATAATTTTATTGTGTATTATCTGGTAGACGAAGAAGAAAAAATTGTTATAGTAGTCCGCGTATTTTATGACGGCCGTGATATCAGTGGAATCATCCATTCAAATGAATAAACGTTAACGAACCAGATTCCGTTATTCCCGGAATCTGGTTCGTTTTTTTCAAGTCAAATCGCCCTGCATCAGTCTCCCTGCTCTTCTTCCTCTTCCTGTCTCATCGTCCATTCCCGAATGACTCCGCAGGCAATCTTTTCCCCGCTGTCTCCTGCCGGCTGGGTATGAAAATCATCCGGCTGCAGATGAATCACCACAGTCTTTCCGATCACATCCTCCGGATGGATTCTTCCCGTATAAACAGCCAGCCACGCGGCTCCCCGGGTAGACAACAAGGGCGGCAGGTCTCCGGCATGCTCCGGGTGTTCCTTCCCCTCCGGGTTATAATGCCCTCCGGTATCTTTTAGCAAATCGGACGCATCCCCTGTGCAGGAACCCCCTTCATGGATATGGAATCCAAAAAAATGTCCGGCATCTTCATTGTCCTCATCGGGCAGTCCGTATATCTCTGCCATTAACACCGTACCGCCAAACACATCATAAAACGTAACTCTCCCGTGAATCTCCGGAAATTCTTCTGTACCTCTGATGTCCGCATACGCCTCCGGCGCCCCGTTCAATTTCTCAATCATATCATTCCCCTTCCTTCAGCCTATTATATGACACAAGCTTCAAAAGGTCATGCCGTTTCATGCATGCATGCAAAAGCATGACTTCTTTCAGTTACAGCTCACTCCTGGGCCGTGCACTACGCTGCACGGTCACAGGCCAGTATGTACTGGGGCTGGAATCCGGTCTCTTGCCGTAAGGCAACTTTAAATAGGCCGGATTCGTTACAGTTCGCTGGCTGGCCAGTGAACTGTAACTTCTTTCATCATTATATGCGGAAGATCAATTTTCGTGAATGCAGTTCTGCCAGCCGAAAGCGTTTTGCATATCCTCCGGCAGCGGCGCGGTAAAGTCCATCCTTTCCTTCGTGATCGGATGACTGAACCTCAGACGATACGAATGCAGTGCCTGACGGCCGATATGCTCCATATCCGGATTATAAAGATAATCTCCGATCAGCGGAAATCCCAGATATTTCAAATGAATCCGGATCTGGTGCGTACGCCCTGTTTCCAGATGAAGAGAGACCAGGCTGTGCCCGTTTTTTTCTTCTATTGCCACATAATGTGTCACCGCACGCTCTCCACTCTCAAAATCTACCTTCCGCTCAATGATCGACCCTTCCCTTCGTGACAGCGGGGCATCAATCGTACCGGACGACGGAACAACCGTTCCCCGTACGACTGCCAGATACTCCCTCCCGATCTCATGCCGGTATCCCATGGCCGACAGGATATTCGCACTGAGCATATGCTTTGCGATCACGGTCAGCCCCGAGGTATCCCTGTCCAGGCGATTCGCACAGCGAAACACAAATGGCTTTCCCTGCTGCTGATAATACCATGCAAGCGCATTCGCAAGAGAATGATGGTAATTCTTCATGGACGGATGCATCGGAAGTCCGGCAGGTTTATTGACCACCAGAATATCTTCATCTTCATAAATAATATGAAGCGGAAGATTTACCGGAGGAATCTTTTCAGAACACTCTGTTTCCTGAATATACACCACCAGTTCATCTCCCGCTGACAAATATTTTTTCAAAATACAGTTCTCTCCGTTGACCCGGACACTGTCCGGCATCTTTTTCAGTTCCGTCAGGTTCTGCCTGGAATATCCCTGGCGGCGGAGATACTGCTCGATCCGGAGATTCTGGTCAAACTCACAGATCGAATACAACAATATACGATTCACCTCATACTTCTCCTACATTTTTCGCAATGTCTGCAGATTGGCTGTCGCATTCATTGGGAAGCTACCGCAATCTCCACCTGTTTCCCACTGAAAGCTACACCATACTTGAAAATCGTTTTTACGCCCTTTGAGATCATATCGGTATCGTACTTGCGAACCTGAATTTGTGCCAAAGCCTTCTCTGAGAGCTGCTTTAGTTTATCCCCGGAGAAATTTCTGCCCACCTTCAGTTCAATCAGAATACCCTGTATGATCTCTGACTTGGGTAATAATTGAATATCATATCGGCCCTCTCCGGATTCCCCATTCGAGCTGATATAGTAGCGGTTATCCATCATGGCGCAAAGCCCCAGAACAAGACCATGATAAAAGTTTTCTCCAGCAGTATCGTAACGTTACTATTCACGGTGCCTTGCACCCCGCTGCAAGGCATCCGGCCGATAAAGCTGCGGTTTCAGGCATCCAGCCCCTCTACACTCCGTTCCGGTCCGTCCTAAACAAGCGTCACAGGCGCTTAGGACCGCCGAAGGCGACTTTTCAATGGGCTGGATGCGTTACAGTTTGCGGCCGGTTAGGCCGTGAACTGTAACATCGTAACAGCTTGCCGATTGGAGAAGAAGCTTGTGCATCTCTCTTTGCAGTCTTTGTGCATCATTAGAATACAATGCTTCTTGAATAGAAATTGCAGTAGCCTGGGGAATGAGATCGGCTAATTTTTGCAAAATCTCTTTGTTATAGACAAATGCAATCTCCCGATTGGGCAGCGCCACCTCACACATATAATCACCGCTGAAAGCAGGATCTACCCTTACGACTTTCAGATAGCCTGCAACCAGAAGAAAGCTGTATACGGAGGAAGGATTATTTCGAATCTGGGGATAAATAACTCCGGTGTCGATATACGTCAGGAAAAATGCTCGTCCAGCATTTGAGAGAGCCTTTGCAGGGACATCATCATATCTGTACTGCCCGCTTTCTCTTCCAGAACATTTTTATAGAACGATTTCTCATATTTGCTGCACTGCTCGCTTTCCAAGAGCTCGCTGTGGCGTTCAAACTCCTGGGTCAGAATCTTAGAAATCTGATCATAGGTATCCTCCCATGTATCCCGTTTCACATCTTTAAAGGTGATGAAAATTACTGGGGATTTTCCTTGATAGTCCCGGTATTTTTTACCACAAGACCAAATCTTTTTATCTCTGAAATAAATAGAGGTGTCTTCGTCCGTCTTTTCAAAGAATGTGCGGATCATATCCATATTTAGAGTCTTGCCAAAACGGCGCGGGCGGGTAAACACAGACACCATTGGCCTCTCATCCAGAAAATCCCTGATCATCATAGTTTTATCGACATAGTAGTACTCGGACGAGGCCAGACGATAATCTGAAATTCCAACTGGCAGCGGCAGGTCAGGCAATGTTTTGGTTTTTCTATATGCACCGGTTTTAATCCGGCTGTCCGCAGGTTTTTCGGCATCAATAGGAATCACCCAACTGCGGCTCTTTTTATATGCCCCTTTGATCCGTCCTTCTTTGCATAGGACAGTTACTCGACGCTCCGTGATTCCCCAAAGCTTTGCCGCTTCCTTTACAGTTATGGTATCACTCATGTTAGCGCCTCCAGCTTTTTTACTCACCCAATATACATCGCATCCCCAAACGAGAAGAACCGATATCTTTCCTCCACAGCCTCTACATATGCCTTCATGACATGTTCCCGCCCTGCCAGTGCGCAGACCAGCATGATCAGCGTAGACTCCGGAAGATGGAAATTCGTAATCAGGCCGTCCAGCACCTTGAACCGATATCCCGGATAGATAAATATTTCCGTCCAGCCGCTTCCCGCCTGGATATGCCCGCTCTCATCCGCAGCCGATTCGATGGTTCTGCAGCTGGTGGTCCCAACGCAGATGACCCGTCCGTTCCCGGCCTTTGCCCGGTTGATCTTCTCTGCCGCTTCCTCATTGATCTGATAAAATTCAGAATGCATATGGTGGTCCGTAATCTCCTCCACCTTCACCGGGCGAAATGTCCCAAGCCCCACATGAAGCGTCACTCTTGCGATATCCACCCCTTTTTCCTCGATCTTTTGCAGCAGCTCCGGTGTAAAATGCAGCCCCGCGGTAGGTGCTGCCGCCGAACCGTCATGAGCGGCATAGACCGTATTATACCGCTCCCTCTCCTGAAGTTGATGGGTAATATAAGGCGGCAGCGGCATCTGTCCCAGTTGATCCAGAATTTCCTCAAATATCCCTTCGTACGAAAACTGCACGAGCCGGTTCCCTTCATCCACGACCTCCAGAATCTCACCCACAAGAACTCCATCCCCAAAGCTGATTTTCGTTCCGGGCTTCGCCTTTTTCCCCGGCTTTACCAGAGTTTCCCAGATATGCTCCCCTCTGCGCTTCAGCAGCAAAATCTCGATCTTCGCCCCGGTTCCCACTTTAGAACCGATCAGCCTTGCCGGGATGACCTTCGTATCATTGATCACCAGGCAGTCTCCCTTCCGCAGATAATCCACGATCTCCGTAAACACATGATGTGAAACAGCCCCGGACTGACTGTCAAGTACAAGCAGTCTGGATATGGAACGATCCGCGAGAGGATACAGTGCGATCAATTCCTCCGGCAATTCATAATAAAAATCCTGTTTTTTCATAACTCGCTGGAATCCCCTTTTTCTTCTTTCATTTCCGGACGCACATTCTGTTCCTCCGGATGTACCATACGGTATGGGCCATTCTGCGGCGGTACGGAATATCCCGTACCATATGAGCCGTTTTGCTGTGTTGCCGGATGTACCGTACCATATGCGCCGTTTTGGGGTGTGGCCGGTTGTACCGTAAAATATTATCCGTTGTGCGGGGGGGGCGGATGTAC
>VSNK01000352.1:1474-5157 GCA_009774255.1 Faecalicatena sp. | reverse complement strand
TACACTTTTTCTTCAGATCGGCTCTGCCATCGCCTGCCGATTTTCTGCATGCCTGCCTACTTTCCGAGAGTACTCAAGCACTCTCTGAAGCTCTTCTATAATATTATACTGAACACCAGACAAATCTGCCCCTCAGTATAATTTGATGCTCACAGCCACATAAGGAATTATGCCGTTATTCGGCTGGCACGATACTCACGACAGATATCATCCACCGTGAATATATTATACGCAGTAGCAATGAAAAAGGCAACCTTTATCATTACGTTTTCGTTACATATTTCTATGTTCGTGTTACAGTTTACGTCCAATGTCATTAACTTAAGGAATTGCTGTAATAAAATGAGCCTGACAAACCGCATATTTTCGTATATCCGTGAACAGTAACCCTATCATAACTCTGGCAGATACAAAATTCCGCTCCGTATATGAACCACGGTCACCGCAAAAATAACAAAACCTGAAACATAAAAAATCCTGATATAGTTTTATGAGTATTTGTATTCATAACTTATATCAGGATTTCTAAATGGTGTGATTTTATCTCAGGAATTCCATTTTTCAGGCATTTGAGGCAAACTCTTTATAATATATTTCCGCCATCTCTTCTGTCAGGTGGAAATATTTTTGGAGTTTTGAAATGATACGCTCCGCGGGAACCTGATCTTCGATGTTTTCCAAAATCATTGCTTCTATACCTTCTTCCAGCCCGTCCCTATAGACACTTTCTCCCAGTCCATTCATGTGCTTTTCCTCCTTCCATAATTCTTTATTTCCAGAAAAATCAATATAATCTGACATCGTAGCCATAAAATCATCCCTATGGGGATACATGATTGTATTCAGAAAACGCAGAAGGTCATACCCTTCGTCCTCTTTTTTTCCATTATACACCCTATTTCCTAATTTGATAACCACCAAAGTCATCAAATCATAATTTCCCTTTGGCAGAGTATTGATCCCGATATTTTTTGTATTGGTAATCTCATACACGGATATTGTGTAACGTTCCTCTTTGGGGATATCATCCCTGCAGATCCAGATGCTATAACATTTTTCCAGCTGGGAATAGTCGGTTCTTTCCGTGATGAGAGACAGCTGGGATGACAGCCGCCGCGCGAGGTAATACAGCCCCCGCTTTTCAATCGGGTATCCTGGCTTATAGTTTTTTTGCGATTCGATATCCACATGCAGGCTGATCTGCATCGTTTCCGTAGAAAGCACAGGATTTCTGGCTCGAAATGCCAAGTCAAACAGGGATGTCTTTTCGTTGAGCTGAACGAATTCCACATTGTCACTCCTTACCTGTGTGTTCGTCCTGCCCTGCGATACTTCTTTCATGTCCGTAATGGAATCTGTCTCGATAAAGTCCATGACCTCCTTACGGCTGTATCCCTTATACTCCGTGACAGTCTCACTCAGGATGACTGCCAGTACTTCCGCCCTGCGCAGGATTGTCTTACTCTGCGCGTCCAGCCCTTCGATGTCAGCGGTGAGCTGCATGGAGCTGAGAGTGCCTATAGTTCCTCTTAATTTGTCCATTCGGTGTCCTCCATTTTGTCCTCGTTGATAAAAAATTGTTAAGAAAATAACCTCTGAATCTGACTTGTGCAAATGTCAATCCGATATATCTTTACAAATAATAAGATATAAAAAGTGAATAAGAATTGAGGTCTGAATCGAGGAAAAGATATGTTACAGGCAATATACTGACCAAGCATGTCCTGCCGAAAAACCCTCCCTCTGTTTTCTGCTCTTATCATGATACAAAAACGGAAGTTTGTCAAGATGAGAAGATAAACTCACCAAATTTACAAAATTCAGCCTGCTTTCTTTTGGGGGGGGAAGAAGATTGCAGAATAAAATCTTAATATAAGTTATGAATTTGTCAAGGTACAATTAATACTGCATTACATTATCTCAGAGAGTTAAATCTTTCTCAATGCCACTACACCTTTACTGATATACGTCTGCTCCTGTCTGCCATTGCTTATCAGCACATAACCATGATCATTCAAGAGCTTCTATTTCCATCCTTGCGATCCAAATTAAAATTTTAATTCCCGTATATCGCGCAGCGTCTCTCCATAAGGCTTGTCCTTTCCAAACAGCAGTGTTGTGCCAAGCACAAAGCCCTGCACTCCTTTTGGGTCATTCAGGCATTGATGATGACCTGTAAGGTAGTGGAAGGATGGTATTCCGCTTCCGAATGAATGTATATCGTATCACCCTTTCGAAGATTTCTTAAAAACAGCTTCCTATATAATATTATTGATGGGATGTTCTATCATTTTTCTAAAAATTGCTACTGGCTACATCAGCTTTTTTTCAATCAAGGCTTTTATTTTTGATGAACTGGTGCTTTGGGTGTATGGGAAAAATTCCATCTCTGCCCCATGCTTTTTCAAAAATTCTTTTTCCGCCAGCCAGTCCGGATTGTTGATATAATCGCTGCCGGAGAACTGGCAGTCAAAATGGTGCATGCGCCAGGCATCGCTTGTGCCGCCAAAATTCAAGGGAATTTCCACCACTTCATCGACATAACGGCAAGCACGTACGATTTCCACGCGTTCCTCATACGGAACGAATGTTTCGGTTTCTTTGAACTTCCGTACTCCTTCATCGGTCACGACACCGACGATCAGATAATCACATTGTTCTTTCGCACGTTTGAACATATTCAAGTGTCCTACATGGAACAGGTCGAATACACCCGCAATATAGCCCACATGATATTTCTTCTTTACGGCGGCAGTTCCGGATAAACCTAGCCTGGCTGAACCGGCTCCGGCAGAACTAGCTCCGGCAAAACCGGCTCCAACTGAATCGGCTCCGGCATCCGCATTTTGGGGCACGAGGGGCTTTCGTTTCCTTGGATAGTCCTTTCCGGAATCAAAAATGCTGTATTCCGTCACGCCCATGCTGTCCAGCTGTTTCATCACGGAGAGATAGTTCTTAATACAGATCAGCACTTTGTATTCCCCGCTCTGCAATTCATTTAGAATCTCAGGCGGGCGGATGGCAATGCCGTCCATCTCCTGTCCCCACTTTTCCTGATTATTGTCTATGATTGCATAGACCGGATAGTCTTGCCGGTATAATCCCAGGAAACGCTTTGTAAAATTGCCGGAACCGAACAGGATCAGCTTGCGGGTATCCGCATTCCGGAAAATGTCGATAAATAGCTTCTGGTATTTTTCAGAAGAATAGTTCAGACGCTGCCGGTTGGAATTTACGATATCGTAATTGCGGCGGCATGTTTCATAGTATTTCCGCAGAGTCTTTTCCTGGCGCAGCTCCGCAAGGAAATCCCACTCCATTTTCTGCCATTTTTCCAGCTTTCGTTTCAAATCATATCGTTCTAATAAAACATCCATGGGCAAAAGCTTCTGCACTTCCATATCGCCGGCGTAAAAGGTAGCCACCATGCGCCAGATCAGGGCATTTGCCGGATAGTTTTCTTCACAAAACTCCTGGTCGAAAAATACGAAAGTATCATTAACAAAAATATTGTTGATACAAGTATCGTTGAGATAATTGCCGTTGGGATAGCTGCCGTTGACATAATTGTTGTTGAGATAGATGCTGTTGACATAACTGTTGTTGGGATAGCTGCGGTTCATATAACGGACGTTGGTCTTGCGGTCGTGGGGATGGCTGGGGTTCAGATAACGGAGGTGGCG
>VSNK01000352.1:0-1464 GCA_009774255.1 Faecalicatena sp. | reverse complement strand
ATCGCTGGCTTTGTTATATTTGTATTTGTGATAGCTGTCGTTGGGATAGCTGCCGTTGATATAACTGTCGTTGGGATAGCTGCCATTGACATAAAAGCTGTTCAGCGGAACCATGTCGATGTAGCCTTTTTGTAAAATGACACCCTCACCGTCTCCTTGGTCCGGCCTGACAATTTCCGAAGAGCGAAGGATCAGGTCTCGGAATTCGTCCATCTTCCGCAAAAATGTGTCCATATCTTTCCGCAAAAGTTTTTTAAGATAAAGCTGCCCCACCTCGGCATTGATATAGGGCATGATATAGGAATCATTTTCCAGTCTTGCCTCAACGGCAGGGATTCCGCGTGCGGATAATTCTTGTGAGTGCGTGATTAATTTTTCCAGGCAGGATTTTCCTTCCCTGTGTGCGGCACGCTTTTCCACAATTCCGGATTTATGGATGATCGTCAGCAGCGCCCGCTTGGGACCGCGGCTCATGGAACTTGTGACGTGGCTGACATCGGAAAGCTTTCCGCTCAGCGGGCACTCAATCAGATAGGCATTCGCCATTTCATGGAACATCCCATTTTCAATCAGGCCGTTATAGAGGCTCTCTTCTTCCAGGAAAACCGTATCCGGGTAGTTGTAGGTCGGGAAGAGCCGGTTGGAAAGGTCCTCGTTCGGCAGGCAGTCCTCCGCGTATAAGAAGGAGGGATTGTTTAGATCCGTAAGGACGGAGAAAAACTGAACATGCCCGAACCCGGAATCTCGGAGCATGTCCCTCAGTTCCGCCCGGCTGTAGCAGCGTCCCCTGAAGGTGTCTTCCTTCTTGGAGTATGCGCGGCGGTAGCCTTCGATTCCATCGAAGTTCCGGTCCGTATACGGGTCACGGTCACCGCAGAAATAGCGGAGCCCGAAGCGGTTGTTCATTCCCAGGAGCAACGTGCCATCAGGCTTGAGGAGCGATTTCCAGTGACGGAGATATTCCGCCGGATTGGGCTGGTGTTCCAAGGTTTCGATGGCGATGATATAGTCGAAGCTGCCGGCGTGTATTTGCTGCCATTGGGGGGAGGCAGTCTGGGCAGCGGGGGCGCAGGTGAGGCGGGTGGACGACCGGGCGGCAGATTCGCTGGTGAGGCGGGTGGCCGACCGGACGGCAGATTCGCGGACCAGGCGGGTGGACGACCGGGCGGCAGATTCGCAGGTAAGGCTGTCGGAAAATGCGGTTGAGGGCTGTGCACGCTTTGCCGATGATGTAGGGTTAGGGGCTGTGAGAATGCGCACGGCCTCTTCTGACGATATTTGTGCAGGTTGATTGGTAATTTCATGCAACAGGGCAGCGCAGGCATCGGTTTTGTCTCCGATGTAGAGGAATGTGCCGTGTGGTTTGAAATCGTACCATTTCAGCAGGCCCTGCCTTAGTTCTTTGATGAGTTCTTCTGAATGCATAGGTGTAAACCTCCGATTTTTTAGAAACTGTCAGGAAAT
>VSNK01000351.1 GCA_009774255.1 Faecalicatena sp. | reverse complement strand
GGATTGCTCCTTTTCTGGATATTCCCATATTTTTTCCCGGATTTCCAATTTGTGTTATTAATTTCCGAGACCACACATAGTTATAACGTCATTATTTTTTCAATCTTGGCGCTATTTCCCCAAACAGCCTTAGAATCATATGGTCTATCTGGAAATGCACCATATTCCAGTTCGATATCGTATCCATTTTGTTTGATAAACCGCTCAACTCGATCTGCAAGTTTTTCTATTTTCAAATAATTCTATTGAATTTTTTGGATTTAAAGATTTAGAAGAAGTGGGGAAAAAAACCATAGTTTTTTCCCCACTTCTGACAAAAAATAAAATACGGCTGGATATTTGTCCAAATATTCCGTACAAATGCGTCAAAAACGTAAAACAAAACATATCAAAAGCATAAAATTAACTCCATCAAAAACGCATAACAACTTTCATCAAAAGTGCAAAATAAATTCTATCAAAAACACACAACAAATTTCATCAAAAATAAAAAACAAATTCCATCAAAAACAAATAACAGGATTGACCGTATCAAGAACAGATGGTATCCTAAATATATGATTCAACCGCCAAAAGGTATCAAAAAGAAAGAAAAACGAGGTATCACATGAAGAGTTATATTAGCCGAATCGTGGACGCGGAATTAGATTTACGTTTAGAAGCATTTGGAGCCACCTTAATTGTCGGCCCGAAATGGTGTGGAAAAACAACAACAGGAGAACACCATGCAAAAAGTGTAATACGGATGCAGGATCCCGACATGCGGGAAGGATATCTTGTAACCGCGAATGCAAAGCCCTCTTTATTGTTAAAGGGCGAGAAACCCAGGCTTATTGATGAGTGGCAGGACGCGCCGGTTCTCTGGGACGCGGTCAGAACGGAAGTGGACAGACAGAACATGGAAGGACTGTTTATTCTGACAGGTTCAACCTCCGTAGATAACAATCAGATTATGCATACGGGAACCGGGCGGATCTCACGGCTAAAAATGTATCCGATGAGCCTGTATGAATCCGGAGAATCAAATGGCCGGATATCCGTCAGGGAATTATTTGAAGACCCTGGCCTTGACATTGACGGGATCCTGTCGGATATGAAAATAGAAGATTTGATCTATGCTGCTTCGAGAGGCGGATGGCCTGCCACACTCCGGAAAAAAAATGAAACATTGGCATTACTAACCGCAAAAGATTATTTAAATAATATTTGTGAATCCGATATTTCTACCGTAGACGGCGTACAAAGAAATCCCCAATGGGCACGGGGCATCCTGCGCTCCTATGCCAGAAATATATCAACACTGGTCAAAAAAACAAATATATACAAAGATGTTGCCGCGAATGCGGACAGCATGTCCATAGCAACAATGGATAGTTATATCAATGCCATGGAGCGTTTATTTGTATTGGAAGATTTGGAAGCATGGTGTCCGGCAATCCGATCAGCAACGATAATCCGGGCAGGCAAAAAGAGGGAATTTGTAGATCCTTCCATAGCAATCGCGGCATTGGGGTTGACACCGGAGGCACTACAGTTGGATTTAAAGACATTTGGTTTTATTTTTGAATGTCTTTGTATCCGTGATCTGAAAATATATACACAGGCTATGGGCGGGCGAATATCGTATTACCATGACCGCTATGGATTAGAGGCAGACGCGGTGCTCCATCTGGACAATGGGAATTACGCCCTGATTGAATTTAAACTGGGAAGCCGTGAAATTGAAGAAGGCGCGGCACATTTGCTGCAATTAAAGGCATTGATCAAAAAGTATAATGAAAAAGAACAGCAGGTTACACTTCGTGAGCCCGATTTGTTGATCATTATTACAGGAGGCAATATGGCCTATACCAGAGAGGACGGTGTAAAAATCATCCCGATTGCGTGTTTGAAAAATTGATATATGATTCCAGCGAAAAATATGGTAAGGGATTGGAAATGGCCGAGGCACGTTCCCCTTGTCCTGATGCCTATGGATGTAAAATAATCTGTGATGATTTACACAGATTATTTTACACACCCATTATGATTTTCTACTCCAATCCCCTTTCTTTTGCGCGGCGCAGCGCTTCATCTACCAGGCTTGCGGCATCTTCTCTTATGACATAGCCTTTCATTACCTGTTTCCAGGTATGTTGTTCCACCAGGCTTCTATAATGCTCCAAACTCCCATACATTCTCTTCAACATTTCCTTCGGAAATGCTTCTTCATGCCCAAACACAAAATCTTTATTCAACTCCGGAAACATCCCGTTTTCCCCTACATTGACGTCACTGTACAGGTAAAAGCTTCCTGTCGGATAGTCTAACAGGCAGGTTCTGAGTCCGCCGATGGAATTTCCCAAAGCGTCCTTTATATTCTCGCCTTTACTGTCTACCTGAATCCTTTCACAGGGCTGCGGCGCGACACCTGTATGTATCCAGTAAAACAGGTTTCGGAACATTGCGGCGGCAAGAATCTGAATCGGATAGCGGTTTGGCTCTTTATTTTTTCCCGAATATGACGGCAGAAAACCGATTCTCTTCATGTCTTCATCTTCCTTATAATACGCAATCATTGTTTCCGCCGTATCGTGGCTGGCGCCTGCGATATCATAGTGCACACACATAAACTCCTGTTCGTTCCCGTCAGGCCGCACAATATCTTTTGTACCAAAAAGTGCATTCTCACTCTCTGTCTGGAAAACAATACACGGCACCTTTACCTGTTTTAATTTTACACATTCTTTTTTTGCACATAAAACTGTTTCATACTGATTGACGGGTGTCGCAAGGTGCCTGGGCGGAGCTGCCACAAGAAATCCGTCATATAATGACTGCCTATTTTCATCCCGATAAGCAAAATCATTGATATACCGCACAAGATAATTCGCCGACTGAGACCAACCGGTCAGCACAACCGTCTGCGGATGATAGGAACGAATCGGATTTTTTTCATCATCACTTCTCAATAATTCCGTAAGATCAGTCAGCATATCCCAAAACAATCCCGTTTCATACTCTATCTTCTGATCATCCGGAATAAATAATCCACACGCATCTATATCTTCCCGCGAAAAAGGAAATGGCTGCTGCTTATTGGGATTAGACCAGTTCATTTCCGAATACCGCTCCTGGTCAAACTTCCGCAGAGAATCAATCGTATTAGGTTTGCTTGTAATTCCAACGTAGATATCACCCTTTCTTAAAAATTCTTTATAAGCTAATATCCACATCCGTTCTATCTCCATAAAGCTGGTTGGATTGATAATTTCAATCACTACATTACCGCTGAATTTTTCTTTTTCCCGGGGATATCTCACAATAAATCGATTTACATACGGCGTGTCGCCTGTCCAGACTTCAATGCTGCCATCTTCGCCCGTTTTATAAACATTTGCCGTTCCATACATATAGTACTCTTTTTCATCATAGCGGGCCTCTTCCAGATAACCATATTTTTTTGCACTGCTAAAAGGATAGCTTTGATCCGTCGTTTCAATTTCCTTGATTTTTGAAATTTTATTATTGTATAACATCCTTTTCTCCTCCTAACCTGGATAAACCAGAATTGCAAGATACGAAAGTTTTTCCATTTTGCGCAAGAAATTGTTCCTAAGCGCCTAAATATCAGAAACCTTCTTATTGGTTCTTCTTTCTTCCAGTTCCTTAATGATCTGCGGATATTCTTTGTCCAACTTATAAAATCCTAAAAGCAGGACAGCAATCACGCAGGCTCCCAAAGGAAGATATGAGAAACAAGCATGTACGACCGTGATTACTGCCGCTGACTGTGTGGATGCCGCGGCATTATATCCTGCTGCAGCTAAAAGCCATCCCACTAAAGAAGCGCCAAACCCGCTTCCGATCTTCTGCGCAAAAGTATTGGCCGCATTTCCCATGCCGACACAACGTACACCCGTTTTCCACTCCCCATACTCAATGGTATCTGAAATCAATCCTGCCAGCGCAGTACCTGCCATTCCGGTTCCGATTCCTTTAATGGCCCCGGCAATAAGAAGTACCGTATAATTTGCTCCCGCGGGAATTTGAATTGCAAAGGCCGCCGCCGCAATCGCAAGTCCAATCCTATAACTGTTCCCTTTACCAAGCTTCTTCAGAAAATAGAATGAGAGAAAATAAATAACCATCTGTGCAATATTCATGGAATTAGACAGACCTGCCACTTTTCCGGCATCGCCAAGTATAATACTTGCAAAATAAACGTATCCCCCCATACATAATCCCGCGCAGAGATATTGCAGTGTAGCCGCCCCTGCCATAATGAGCCAGTATTTATTTTTCAGAAGAGAACTTAGGCTTTCTAGAAAGCCGGGATTCTCCTCATTTCCTTGCTCATCTGTTAATTCAACAATATTTCTCTCCACAGTCTGCGTAAAGCAGATCATATGCATGGCAATTCCGATAACTCCAAAAATTGCCGTTGCTAAAATCCATGCATTCTGATTATTTCCCAGCATTTCAACAACCTTAAATATAAAGGTATTAACCAGCATCTGCCCAATTACGTTTCCCATAACGTTTGTTGTACCCAAAACGCCTCTTTCATACTGATTTGCAGTGACCAGACAGTTCATTGCGTTATACGGAACACACAGTCCTGTAAACATAACCGTATTTGTCAGATTGTATGTAACAAATACATAAATATACTTTACGGCTTCCGGCCAGGAGCTTTGAAGCATAAACAGCAGAATCCCTGAAACCGCATAAGGTACACACAACCATAACAGCCAGCATCTTCCTTTTCCATACTTGGATTTTGTCTTGTCAACAATCTGTCCCATAACAAGGTCACTGATTCCGTCAAACACTCTTGATGCCAAAAGAACCGATGCAATAATACCTGCATTCAAATTCACCACATCCGTATAGAAAAACATAAGATAGGATGAGACTACCGCGAGGACAATGGCGTTTCCCATGCCTCCGCACCCATAAGAAATCCTTTCCCGCATACTCAAGCTTGCGTTTGCGTCCATTTTGTTCCGACTAACCATTTTTCTCTCTCCTTTCATTTTGTGGATATTGTACCAGCATTGTTACAGTTCACTCCCCAGCCAATCACCACGCTGATTGGCTGGGAGGATGCACGCTGCGGCTTAAATAGAATTCAGCCCCTCGCCGAAGGCGACTTAAAATGGGCTGAATTCGTTACAGTTCGCTGGCTGGCCAGTGAACT
>VSNK01000350.1 GCA_009774255.1 Faecalicatena sp. | reverse complement strand
ATAGTTTATTTGATGAATATAAAACAAAATATAGGGAATACTATTACAAAGACTGCCAAAATATGGAAAAAGAAAATAAAAATATCTGCTTGATAAAAGAACATAAGTTCTGTATAATGGGATAAGGTGTCAGCATTGAATTGACAAAATACGAAAAGATAAAAAGAACAGTGAGGATGGGACAGAACATGGATGTATTTACCGTATGCCCGGAATATAAAACCGAGCATTTTAAGATAAGGAAGCTGGGGGCAGGAGATGCAGAGGGGCTGTTTCCCTGTTATTCCGATCCGGAAGCAGCACGCTATTTCAACGGAGACTGCTGCGGGGATGATTTCTATTATACGGATAAGGAGAAGTTCCGGGAATGTGTGGAATACTGGCTGAGCCGGTATGAGGCAAGAGATTTTGTCAGGTGGAGTGTTCTGGATAAAAGGACAGGTTTACTGGTTGGAACGATTGAAGTATGCCCTTCTCTGAAGTATGCTGTTGACGGAAGACAGATGGGGATTCTACGGATCGATTTAAAATCAGAGTATGAGCGCTGGCTGGTATTAAAGGAACTGATGGATGTATTAATCTGCCATATCTATGAGGACTTTGAGGTTGCATCTATCATCATGAAGATCCAGAAGGATGCCGGAGAGAGACAGAAACTGATAAAAGAATACCAGTTTGTAGCCGCAAAGGAAGAATGTAATATCTCTCTGGAGGACTATTATATCAGGTATTGTTAGTGAAAGAAATTACCATTAACGGCGTGCCGGAAGGTGAAAAGAGAGTTGCCGGAAAAGATAACTCTCTTTTCAATCAGATAATTTTTTGATTAATTGTTCGTACAATTTGTCACTGATATGCCGACAGGTTACTTTTAAGGTTTTTATGCATTCTAAAACCTGGTTTTTCGACAAGACATTATCATTATTAGCAATCAGAAGTACGCCGATGGTTCCCATAAGCTGTATACCCATCTGTGCTGCGACCTCCCGTCCCTTGGCCTCATCCATGAGAAGCAATGAAGCAGGAATAGAATCTGATAGTATGATAGCTTCACTTTCACCGGCATCTAATCCTGTAGAACGACGGAGTAAATTTACGGCGTCTGCGTCAGACACATTTATTTTTTTAATAAAAGGACATTCTTTGATCTGCCTGCTTTCATCCGGGAATCTCGGATTCGATACGAGTTCTTCAAAGACGGCAGATGGAATCTGTACTTCACCGAAAAGATGATTTAGCAGGTTTAGCTGGCCAATCTTCATTAAGGAGATCAACGGTGTCGTATCGGAAATGACAATCATGCATGTGCCTCCTTCAGTTTTTCCCAGTTGGCAACTTCATTTTCAATTTCCGATATATCCATGGATAAGTAAGACAGCCCCATATGATCATACAATTCAATTAAATCGTATTTGGGAATGCCCAGAATTTCGGCGGCCTTTCCATGGGAAATTGTCCTGTCATTGATATATGGATACAGCAAAAGTGCGTTTCTTTCCAGCTCTGCGCGTGGATTCTTTGGACGGAGATACATAATCATGCCTTCCGGCACTTTAATATTAACATCTGCAAAAGTCATAAAATCACTCCCTTTAAGTGCTTATTCTGAGTTTCAAAAGAATATGTAACTCTTTATATTTATTATATCCTGTGAGTACCGCTTTCACAACTGAAATTTATATAAAAAGAGCCACCTGTTAAAAGTGGCTCAGATAAGGATATGGTTATGGTTTGTCTTTTTTCAGTTTTAAATCGCTCATTTTGCCTGACAGGGCAAATTAGGAAGTTCCAGCTCTGTAATAGACCATTCCATCCAGTCACCATGTATGACAGCCCTGGCGCTGTATCCGCTCAGATAAGTATTTTCCTGTTCTTCTTCTGTATGGAAAATGTGATTCAGCGTCATACGGTAGCTTTTCTCCATCTTTTCATAGAGTTCCTGATAATCTGTGGAGACCTCTGGATCATTCAATCCATCTCCATAACTGCACAATACATATTTACGTTCCCTGCAGCGGCTGATAAAATCCATTTCCCAGTAAAGGCACTGCCGTATGCGGTAGATTTTCTCCATTTCCTGATCTGACAGGTGTATCGTTGTTTTTGATTCTATATGAGTCTTCATAGCCATTCTCCTCCTTTTCTTCTTTGACTGATTCATCGCCTGGATAAATCCTTGCATTTGGATAAAATAAAAATTTCCACTGAAGATCTAACTCCTGATTCTCCCAGATTCCATCTCTGCAGATTTGTCTGGTCAAGGTATTATAGGTGACAGGTTCCGCATCCGGATTGTCCAAGTCAAACACCAGGCAGGTTTTCAGGTCGATGTATGGCCATAAGGCACATTCAATCTTTTGCCGAAGCTCCAATGCCATCTGATAATGCTGCTCAACATTATAGGTTGACTCTTGTGGATATGGCAAAGCAGAAAATATAGCGTATGACTTCTCTTTGTTCCGTACAGGTATCTGCTTCCATATATTCAGGGAAATATCTGCTGATACATCCGATCAGTTCATTCATATTTGTGTGGTATCTGTGCCTATTCTGTCCTGTATTGACCGTTTCATCAATGATGCCGTCGGTTTCTGTTTTGATCAGCATCGCAAGATTGGCAAGGAGTACAGAAATCCAAAACTCCTGCTGGATGGAGTTCTCTGAAAAGCCGTTGAAATTGGTCAGGCCGACTTTCTCCTTTATGAGCTTGTACCCTTCTTCGACCGGCCATCTGAGATAATAAAGTGCTTTGAAAGCTGTTTTATCAAGAGAAAACTCATTTGTGATCAAGGTTTCCGTAACACCGCTGGGAAGGGAAAAGCGCAGCACACGGACACGCTAGAAAGAGGGTATAAATTATGTCAATGTCGGAAAAAATACGAATCGCATTAGTAAAGCGTAAAATATCCATTACGGAACTAGTACATCATTGTATTAATTCTTGAGTAATCAGCACTCGCTATCCGCGCCATCTGCACGCCTGCTAACCTAGGTGTAGCCCACTACACTGTCGGTTAGCAGACGCACAGCTGACACGAATATCGAGCACTATTACTTCAAGATTAATGCAATGATGTACTAGCCGCAAACCTTGGTACATCTCAAAGCAACTTATCAAACAAACTAAAACGTGACAATTTCAGCGAAAAGGAATTAAACCAAATAGCGGATATTTTAAATTGTGATTTTAAAGGCTCGTTTGTAATGAGAGATACAGGAGAGGAAATATAAAAGGCAGGGTTTCAATGCCCTGCCAATTCTGTATCTATCTATTTTTTAAAGTGCCAACTTGTATAAAGCCAACTGGTTAAGGCTTACACCCTCTTTTTCTGCTTCTATTGCCAGTCTTTGATGTAAAGACTTTGGGAGTCTTACAATAAATTTACCACTGTATTTGTCTGCTGTTGTTGGAATCGGTATAGGCAGATTGTTTTCCTGCTTCACCTCAAAATACCCCTCCATCGCTTCATTAAGGCTCTGATATAATCCTTCCAGAGTGTCGCTTGTACTCTGGCAACCGTCAAGCTCTAAAATCTTGCCATAGAAATAATGTCCGCTTTCGTCGTTTATTTCCTGCACCAGTCTTGTATATGGCAGTTTCATATAATCTTTAATTTCCATATTGTTCTCCTTTCCGCTCACTGTGTCGTACTGGGATAAGGGGATTACTCCCCTATCCTGTTCAGCACATCCACCACATAAGCCTTTTTTAATGGATTTTCTTGTTTTATTGTTATCAAATCCCCGGTTCCTTTATTCAGATAATGTTTGTGGCTTCCTTTTTGCCTTGCCGGAATATATCCGTATGCGCCTAAAACTTTTTCAACTTCTTCTGGTCGTATTCCGTTCGGCTGTTGCTTCATTTTCTCAATTAGCTTCTTTACATTCGGCACTTTATTTCCTCCTTTCATTTATTATAGTATCATATATAGTATCAAACGTCAACTGAATTATTATAGACTGACAACAAATATCGTAAACAACAATATAAAACAGATTCCCGTTGAAGCGGTCTGTAAAATCTGTGAATTGCTCAACTGTGATATCGGGGATATTTTCCAGTATGTGCCGGATAAAAAGGAATAAGCCTAAACCGTCTTTATCTGGCGTTTTCGTCCACTTGTGGGGAAAAATAAAAAGGATTCTTGAATCATCCTCATAGATGTGCTATATTATAGACAGAGGGAAAGCCATGCAAGCGGCTCTACCCCGATTAACGTTTTCTTCCTATGGTTTTAACATAGGTAAGCCGTCACTATGGGCGTAGTGGCGGCTATTTCTTTTTTCTATCCTTAAAGATTGTGTAACACAACCCGATAAGGGCAACAACGAATTTAAACTGCCCATTACTACATTCAAGGCATTTCGCCCGGATTGCCTTGATCGGCGTTAGTTTTGCCATATTCTCACCTCATTCTTGTTCTTGTTTTCCTGCTTTCTTCAAGTTCCCTTAATCGGCTTTCATATTCCGCTTGTGCGTCCTGCCGCTTTATTACCATGCTTTCAACTATGGACGTGAAATCATGCTCCCGGTATGACTTCAGGCCGCCCCGGTATGCCCCTGCTTCAGTAATATCAAACTTTTCCAATAGTTCACGCCTTGCCTTTCCCATGCGCAGCCTACGCAATCCTTTTTCTTTTATCTGCCGCACCCTGCTTCGCTATCTTCTGCCTTGCATTTCCCGGTATTCTCACAGTAGAGCCGCATTTCTCAATGTACCTTATGACCGCCTGTCTTATCCAGTACGGCGCATAGGTCATAAACAGAACATTTTCAGACGTTTTATAATGCTGTACAGCTTCATACAATCCGAAATAGGATTCCTGCAATAAGTCCTCCATAGGCTCATAGGCGGCATACGACTTTATACATTGCTTAATTAACGGCAGATTCCTTTCGTAGAGTAATTGCATACTGTCAGATACAAGCGAACCGCCCCGGATTCTTTTAACAAGTTCTTCGTTCGTCATTGTGATAACACCTACCTCTTGCTATAATTTTGAGTAGGCACAAATACGAATCGGATATCCTCCGTCTCCCGGCGTAGCCGCGCCTCCATTGTACGGCGGTGCGCCTACCTGGTTTCCGCCTGCATCTCCTTCTGACTTGTTGGAAAGACAGAACTGCCAGTCCCGCACATTGATCTTGGCGCCGGAACCGGCCTGGCCTGCTCTCTGTCCCTGACTGTAAACAAAGGGATGGAGTTCAAGATC
>VSNK01000035.1 GCA_009774255.1 Faecalicatena sp. | reverse complement strand
ACGCGCATAAGGAAAATGGTTGCTATCGCAACCGCGCTTCGGCGCGCGTGTGCGTCAAGACGCACACTTTTCTTGTGATACTCACGGCCGATGAAATCTGCCGTGAGTATCACACTCCTTACCTGATATACCCCTGCTGATATGCCATATTGCGGTTATATGCATACAATTCTGCCATGGTAGCCTGATAATACGGCTCTACATAGAATACACCCACGATCCCGAAAGTGATCCCTTCCAGAAGGCGCCATCCAAGGAAGGACAGATCCAGCACAAACACGTCCCACTTCTGCCCCATCATCATCCGCTTGCTGATGGTAAATACTTCCTGTCTGTCCATTCCCGGATTCTCTGCCAGAATATAGGGTATCATCAGATACTCATAATGCTTGATGATACCGGGAATAACGAACAATAATGACCAAAGTCCGATGAACAGATTTTTTAAGAACATCGTCAGAACGATGCTCCCATACTGTCCGCCCCTAAACGCAGATCCAAGGACTCCCACACCCGGGCTGCCAGTCTGATTCTCTATAAAAAAGTGGCTGCCTCCGACCAGCAGAAGGTTTCCCACAAAAATCTTGACGATCATAAAGATAATACTGATAATCCCCACAACGGCTGCCGCAAGCAGCGTAAACATCGCAAGTGCCATAGATTCCGCCCCACTCACATGATGACCGCCATAATTCTGATAGTAGTCATAAGCATCTGAAGCACCGGAACTGTTCCTCGAATACGCGCCGCCTATGAAAATAGCCATGACAAGCGCCACTATGACCGCCGACCAGTAATTCCTCCGAAACGCAAGCTTTCCCCGCATTTTTAAATCCATTCTAGTCCACATACATTACCCTCCCTGTGATTCGATTCAATGTCTGCATCTAGTATAGCACATTATCAGAAATCTTAAAAGACTTATTATTCACTTGCGCTTCCGTCCGATTCCGCTTATGATATATGTAATCATGTGTCACAGCAGACAGATCTGCAGTTACTGTTCACAGTGCCTTGCACTATACTGCAAGGCATCCGGCCAGTAAAGCTACGGTTTGAGGCAGCCAGCCCGTCTACACTCCGTTTCGATCCGTCCTAAACAAGCGTCACAGGCGCTTAGGACCGCCGTCAGGCGACTTTTCAATGGGCTGGCTGCGTTACAGTTTGCGGCCGGTTAGGCCGTGAACTGTAACGATCTGTGGCCTGCGGTGCCACGTGATTACTAAGATAAACGGAGGTGCGGCCATGATCATCTATAATTCCTGCAAGTCTGCCATCCAGGCCTGTCTTGAGACAAAGACATTTGCGGCAGCACATTTATACAATGACGAAAAGACCATGAGCATCCACATTCACGACTGCTACGAGATCTATTATTCCATATCCGGAGGAAAGCAGTTCCTGATCGACAACCGTTTCTATGATTTTCGGCCGGGAGATATCTTTTTTATCAATCAGTTCGAAAGTCACTATCTTTCACAGATCGACCGCGTGACCCATGAGCGGATCGTGCTGTCCGTCTGCCCGGATTTTTTAAAACGCTTTTCCACCGAGAATACCAGTCTCAATTACTGCTTTACCTGCAGAGATACTGCGTTTGGCCACAAATTGAGCCTGTCCCCGGAGGAGCAGAAACGATTTTTATATTACATTCATAAGCTTTCACAGCCAAAAGACTTCGGGCAGGATATTCTGGAACAGACTGCGTTCCTGGAACTGATGATCTATCTGAATCAGGTTTTTCTGATACGCTGTGAAGAAGAGCAGAAAGTTTCCCTCCCAAAAAAGAATTCCGCAGCACATTCCGAACAGATCAATGCCATTTTATCCTATGTAAATCTGAATCTTACGGAAGAACTGACGATTCAAAAGCTCGCCTCCCATTTTTACCTGAGCAGCTCCTATCTGTGCAAAATTTTTAAAGATGAGACGGGAACCACCATCAACCGATATATCACCGCCAAACGGATCACCCGCGCAAAGGAACTGCTGTCAGAAGGATATTCCGTTACGGAAACCTATGCGATGTGCGGCTTCCAGGATTACAGCAATTTTCTGAAGGCATTTACAAAAGCGGTAGGCATATCTCCAAAAAAATACGCGATGTATGAACAATAAAAGAGACACACCGGCTCTCTCGCATTTACGAAGAGCGGTATGTCTTATTTTTCGTCATGAAATTATCATACATGCTCAGTACGTTTTCGCACGGGGCTGTCGGGAAATAAATGTTTTTTCACAATATACCATGTGATTGATTGGATATCGCGGCGAGATATTGTGGAGGCATGTCAGTTCCCGACAGCCCCTGTTCTAAGCAGTTACAAATCATCATTGACAAACCTCACGGCTGCTTTCCGATGTATGCAAGGATTCCTCCGTCTACATACAGGATCTGCCCATTCACAAAATCTGACGCATCCGAAGCCAGGAATACCGCCGGTCCCATCAGGTCCTCCGGATTGCCCCAGCGCGCGGCCGGGGTCTTGGAGATAATGAACTGATCAAAGGGATGTCTGCTGCCGTCTGCCTGTGTCTCACGAAGAGGCGCCGTCTGCGGCGTGGCAATATATCCCGGGCCGATGCCGTTGCACTGGATGTTATATTCTCCATATTCGGAACATATATTTTTCGTCAGCATTTTCAGGCCGCCTTTTGCCGCCGCGTAGGCAGACACTGTTTCACGCCCCAGCTCGCTCATCATGGAACAGATGTTGATGATCTTTCCATGTCCTTTTTCGATCATGTCTGGCAGTACCGCCTTGGACATGATAAAGGGTGCGTTCAGGTCGATATCCACGACCTGCCGGAACTCGGCGGCACTCATCTCCGTCATGGGAATTCTCTTGATGATACCGGCATTGTTCACCAGAATATCGATCACGCCAAGTTCCTCTTTGATCTGTCCAACCATCTCCTGAACCTGAGCCTCGTCTGTCACATCACAAAGATATCCCTTTGCTTCGATCCCCTTTGCCCTATAATCCGCAAGCGCTTTCTCCAGATGCTCCTGCCCCCGGCAGTTAAAGGCAATCTTCGCCCCCGCCTTTGCATAGGCTTCCGCAATCGCAAATCCAATTCCGTAAGCCCCCCCTGTGACCAGAGCCACCTTACCCTGTAATGAAAAACTGTCCAAAATACTCATTTGATCCTTCTCCTTTCTATTTTCCTCTTCGAGCAGCCCATTTTTCACGGGCCGGATTCTTTGCAGGCCATGCCTGGTCAATGTGTGGCCTGCACCCCGTCCTAATGCAGAAGTGCTTCTGCCAGAGCCAGGATAGTCAATGCCTGTCCATAAGCCATGGGGGCGATCAGAATATTCTTATAATGCTCCGCATCCATCCCCATGCCTGTACCGCCGGATACCTTTAATACCGTTCCATCCTCATCGATATTGTCCAGAATTCCCTGGATTGCTCTTTCCGCGCATTCCAGATAACTGTCATCCAGAATCCCGAATCGAATTCCCTTGAGGATTCCTGCCGCAATGGCAGCCGTGCCGGATACTTCTTCGTAGCTGTCCGTATCCGTCAGCACCGTATGCCAGAGTCCGCTCCGGCTCTGCAGCTTTTTCAGCGCCGCGGCCTGTGCCTTATAGGTATCAATGATAAGCGTTTTTACCCCCGGATTCAAGGTGCCTTTGCACATCTCGATATATTCCATGCTCCCCAGAGTGAACCAGCTGTTCCCGCGGCACCAGAATACGCCGCCGAAATTATGGTTTCCGTTAAAGGTCCATCCATGATAAAATAACCCGTTCTTCTTCTCATACAAGTACTTGATATGCATAAGCATCTGATGGACACTTTCATTGACCCACTCTTCTCTTTTATATTTCTGTCCCATCCTGTTCAGAAACAGCACCGTCATGAACAGCGTGTCGATCCACATCTCATTTTCATTGAGCCGGACGCCCTGGCGGTCGCCGTTGGCGCTTGTCACATGCTGAAAACCGCCCTCCTTCGTCCTTGGGATGCAGTTCATAAGCCAGTCCGCCCAGTTCAGACACAGCTCTTCGAACTTCGGATCATGATAATATTCGTTCAGCTCCGCCAGAGTCAGAAGCGGGGTCGTAGTATTGATGTTCCGGGACGGAAGTCCCAGCTCCATATTCCCGACGAACCAGTTATGGAGGAATTCTCTATATTTTTCATTCTTCTCATACTGCATGATACGGAATAAACCATAAAGTCCGACTCCCTGCGGCCAGTCCCACTCCCTGATCCCAAAATCCCGTTTAAAAAATCCGATTGCTTCTCCGCCGGTCTCCTCCAGCTCCTTCTCATTTTCCGGTCCGCCCAGATTCAAAAGTTTTTCGATCACCAGATCCAGTTTCCTTCTGAGTTCTGTTTCATTAATATTCATTTTTTCTCCTTTCAAAATATACAACTGAGGTTTCATAAGGTATACTATAATCATAACGTATAAAAAGAGAAAGCAGGTGATATTTATGGAAAAAGTAACCTACTACGCCTCCATCGACGGTATTTCCCTGGAACACATGGTACGCTATGGAAAATTTGATATGCGCGTGAAGCATTTTCACAACGAATACGAAATCTTTTATATCCTGGAAGGAGAACGTCTCTTTTTCTTCAATAACCGTAATTTTGTTGCCTCCAAAGGCGATCTGATCCTGGTGGATACCAATCTGATCCACATGACCAAATCTGTCTCTGAGAATGACACCGGACACAACCGGATCATCCTCTATGTAAGCAGCGACCGCATGCAGGATTTGGACAGAAAATATCCTACCCTGCAGCTTGTACGCTTTTTTCACCAGCACTACGGGGTCTATCATCTGACACCGCAGCAGCAGGAGCAATTTATGGATCTGTATTACCTGTTCAAACAGGAATGCAAGGACAAGGAACACAACTACAAGCAGGCCGTAGAACTTGCCGTTACCTCCTATTTCCTCCGCCTTACCCGTCAGTTGAACCGGCACGAGCAGGAAAGCCCTCTGGAACCTGATAATGGTAAATACCGACACGTATATGAAATTGCCGATTACCTGTCCGAGAACTGTGAGCAGACACTTTCATTGGATGACCTAGCGGCAAAGTTTTTTCTGAGTAAATACTATACCTGCCGGGTATTCAAAGAGGTCACCGGCTATACGATCAGCGAATATACCAACATCCACCGGATTCAAAAAGCCAAGCGATATCTGGAAGAGACGGATCTGAGCGTTGCTGAGATCGCTGATCTGGTGGGATACGGCACCATGACCCATTTTGAGAAGATCTTTAAGGTCTACATGACCGTATCCCCGCTAAAATACCGCAAAACACTGAATATAGTTACTCATACCAACCTGCCCTCGAATCCCTGAGCCGGGGCGGACGACCCCCGTATGTTCCGGCACAAGAGGCATTGTAAAACCCTGCAGGCCTGCTTCCCCCCCTTACATCAGTCCCAGCACGGTCGGCAGCCAGGTACTGAATGCCGGTACGAAGGTCACGAACAGCAATGCCACAACGATCGCCGCAAAATATGGGATCAGTTTCGATACTACATTTTCTACTTTCAGCCCGGCCACGCTGCATCCCACGAACAGGACGCTTCCAACCGGCGGGGTCACGGTACCGATGGACAGGTTCATAACCATCATAACACCAAACTGGATCGGATCCATACCAATATTCGTAATCACCGGCAGGAAGATCGGGGTGAAGATCAATAAGGCAGGCGCCATGTCCATAAATGTTCCCACGATCAGAAGGATCACATTGATCAGCAGCAGGATCACGATCTTATTGTCCGAAACGCCCAGCATCAGGCTGCTGATCGCCTGCGGAAGCCCGGTAAAGGACAGCACGAAGGACAGGACGGAAGATGCGCCGATGATCAGCATGACAATGGTGGTCATCACTGCCGCATTTACCAGAATATCTTTCATGTCTTTTAACGCAATGCTCTTATATACAAATGCGGACAGGATGAACGCATAGATAACCGCAACCCCGGAAGCCTCCGTAGGAGTAAAGTAGCCGGACAGAATTCCGCCGATGATAATGACGATCAGCAGAAGGCTTGGAATGGCATCCCAGATCACCTTTACCGCTTCCGCGCCGGTCAGTTTTTCCCGCTTTACCACATAACCCTGCTTCCTGGCATAAAAGAATGCCACCAGCATGCAGAGGAATGCCCACAAAAGTCCCGGGATCCATCCTGCCATGAAAAGAGTTGCCACCGAAGCGCCGCCGCTTGCCGCGGAATACACGATAAATGCGTTGGTAGGCGGAATCAACTGTCCTACCGGTGCGGTGGCAATATTGGTCGCTGCCGAGAACCCTTCGTCATATCCCTGCTCCTTTTCCAGCGGATTCATTACACCGCCGATGGCTGTTGCCGCCGCAATACCGGAACCGGACAGAGAACCGAACATCGCGTTTCCCGCAATATTGGTCAATGCCAGAGAGCCGGGAACCTTTCCGAGGAACAGCATCGCCAGGTTGATCAGCCTTCTGGCGATTCCGCCGCTGCTCATCAACTGCCCCGCCAATATGAAGAAGGGGACTGCCAGCAGCGTAAAGCTGTCAATACCGCTGACCAGCTTCTGGGCGGAAATGAACATCCCGAACTGAGGCGTCAAAAACATAATAATGGTGATCAATGCCGACGTAATGATGCTGAATGACACAGGCACACTCATTGCCAGCAGGAAAAAGAATAATATGATCAATACCAAAGCCGCTTGTAACTGCATTTATTTCCCCTCCTTTTTCATTTCCGAATATTCCTTCACAAAGCGAAGCAGACGTTCTACCGAATAGATGGCCATCAGTACACCGCAGATCGGCACACCAATATAATAGAACTGCATGGGAATCTGCATGGCCGGTGATACCTGCCCTGCCGCGTTCATGGATACCATGATCCCGCCCGCAACCATTACGAATATACTTAAGAATAATACCAGTATTTCAATAAAAATCTGATCCTTCAAAGTTCCTTTTTTCGTGAAAGTACTTGTAATAAATCCGATAGAAATATGCTGCCCCTTTCCATATGCATAGGGTACTCCAAGCATAGTAAGCCAGATCAGTGCATACCGCAGCAATTCTTCCGTCCACTTGCTTGGATCATTCAAAATGAACCGGGTAAAAATCTGCCAGAAGCATCCAACGACCATTACGATCACAAGAAACGCCAGTACATACTCAATAATTTTATTTAAAAGCTTCATCCTCTTTCCCCCCTATTCCGCATATTTCTGGATATCTTCATAAAGCTCCCGGTAGCTGTCCCCTCTTTGGCAGAACTCATCGTGAATGGGGGAGACCGCTTCTATAAACTTTGACTTGTCAATATCCTTGTATACCGTGACACCGTGGGATTCGGCTTCTTCCATGGCCTCCTCCATCATGCCGTTATAGAGCTTCTTAAAATTATCATTGGTCTTTTCGAGACATTCCACCAGGTAATCCTGCTGTTCCGCGGACAGTCTTTCCCAAGTCTTGGTGCTGATGATATAAATGTCCGGTGAGTACTGGTGCTCCGTATATGTATAGGACTTTACCAGATCCTGGTGTCCGTCCACCGTCAGGGCAAGCTCGGTATTCTCCGCACCGTCCACGATCCCCTGCTGCAGTGAAGTATAGGTCTCACTCGCCGCCATGGGCACCGGGGAACCTCCCATACGTGAGATCATGTCCATAGATGTGGAGCTTGGCATGGAACGGATCTTCTTGCCCTTCAGCACGGAAGGATCTGTACAGGCAACATCCTCTTTCAGATAAAAGTTACGGGAACCGTTGGCATAATAACCGATCGCGATAAATCCATCGTCTGCCGTAGAGCGGAACAGCTCCTGTACCTTCTCACTTTTTTCCATGGCCGTATAATAATGATCCTGGTCCACGAACAGATACGGCACCGCAAATATGGCATACTCATCGGCAAACTGTCCCAGTGTATTGGAACTTACCTTCGCCATATCCAGAATCCCCGCCTGAACCATCTCGATCTCTTCCTTTTCCGTACCGAGTACTCCGCTTGCATAGATGTTGACATTCAGACCCTTTGACTCATCCTCTGCCGCAAATTCCGCGAACTTTGCAATGGAGTCGGCAATTTCCGACCCGGCGGACTGGTTATGTGCCAGACGGATTTCCATTTTTCCCGTGCTGTTCGCGCTTACCACTGAAACAAAGGTAACGGCAACAGCCAGCAGACCGGCTGCGGAAACCGCAATCCCAATCTTTTTCTTCATGCTTCCCATTTTTTACTCTCCTTTTCTTGCGAAAAAACTTACGATATCCTGCCGGACGGTGATCCGCCCCTCCCTGCATCAAGAACATGTCCTTCGCAGGATACCGATTTCTACGGCCGCTTGAAATCCAGGTGTATCGTGTTTCCTCTTTGGTTAATTTGTATCTCGTGCACTTTATGGTGTTATTTTAGCACAAAAAAATCTGGGATTTTTCAACCATATTGTTATCATTTCCATATTTTCAATCTATATTGCTCTCATTCAGACTCTCTTCTGCCTGTTTTTGGTTTTGAATCTGCCTGCTTTTCAGTCAAAAATAACAATTTTTATCCCCTTTATCATTTTCTGACAAATTTTATAACGCAATATATTTCTTGTTTATTTTGCTTTATAAAATTATGGAATAAAAATCAAATAAGCGCCAAACAGCGCTTATTCAGGAAAAAAGCTATAATTTTCTCATAAATTGTATATCCTCCTGTGCCTTTTCCGGATTCATTTCTTCGCGAAGAAGATACATATCTGGCCTGTGCTCGTGCAGCCATCCGGAAATAGACTCGTATTGAATGACGCCTTCTCCCAGCAATGTAGGGCAATATCCGCCATTTTTATCAAAGTAAAAGTCCTTAATATGCATGGCCTCGATATATTTCCCCGTATATTTCAGCCAGTCCTCCCAGTATGCCTTCTGGTCGGTCGTATCTGGGAACTGCAGCAGGTTCGAAGCATCAAAGATCATCCGCAGATGCTTTGGCTCTCCCACCTTGTCCATCACATCCAGTACCGCCTCCAGATTTTCCAGAGGATGCCAGTATACCGGCTCTATGGCCAGCTTGACATCCAGCCGCACGGCCTCCTCTACGACTCGCTTCACGCTGTCCAGCATATAAGGATACCACTGTGCCTTTTCCTGTCGGTTCAGATGAGGATATGCCGTCTCAGTCCCCACCATCTTCGCGCCGATTTCTCTGCAGCAGCTAAGGCATTTTTTTAATGTCCTTACCGCATGGTCACGAATGACCGGATCCGGATTGCCCAGATCCATATAACATCCAAACACGGGAATCTCTATCTTATTTTCCTCGAAAGCACGGCGGATCCGCTCCAGCTGCCCCGGCGTGATATCCTCATACCTCCGAATTTCCGTAAAAGCTTTCGGCAGGGCAAGCTGTGCCGCGTCATAGCCTTCCGCGTGCAGCTTTTCTGCCATCTTCTCAATCTCCATCCGCCCGTAATCATGGGCACGTACACCTATTTTCATTCTCGTATTCCTCTAACGTCACATCAGCTCCTGATTTGCCACGGCATCCATGTCGTCAAAATCCTGATTCTCTCCTACCATTCCCCATATAAAGGTATAATTTCTGGAACCACTTCCAGAATGGATGGACCAGCTCGGAGAGATGACCGCCTGCTCATTACGGACCACAATATGCCTTGTCTCCGTCGGCTCACCCATATAATGCATCACGAACGCATCTTCTGGCATATCAAAATACAGGTACACTTCCATTCTACGGTCATGTGTGTGGCTTGGCATCGTGTTCCACACACTGCCTGGCTCGAGGCTTGTCATGCCCATGACTAACTGACAGCTTTCCACCTGTCCGGGGAGAATATATTTACAGATCGTACGATGATTGGAATCTTCCAGGGAGCCAAGCTCTACCTTATTCGTATCCTTTACGATCACTACGCCCTCTTCTGCCTCTCCCTCCGGCCGGATCAGCACCGTCGGGTAAGACGTATGCGCCGGTGCGCTGTTGAGATAGAATTTTGCCGGTGAAAAAGCATCTTCGCTGGCAAAGGCGATGTCCTTCACTCCCATGCCAAGGTACATTCCCTCTTTGTGGCCGACCGCATATTCTCTGCCATCCACAAGGATCTTTCCGCTGCCGCCGATATTGATGACTCCCATCTCCCGCCGTTCCAGAAAATATTCTGTCCGCAGCTCCTCTCCTGCTTTCAGCTCAATCACTTCTTTTACCGGCATGACACCTCCCGTAATGATCCGGTCAATGTGGCTGTACACCAGCTTGACCTCATCCGCAAAGAAAAGCTGCGGGATCAAAAATTCCTCTCTCAATCTCTGTGTCGTGTAGTGCTTTACGTCCTTCGGGGACGACGCTGTTCTCAGTTCCATAATAAACCCTTCCTTTCTTAAGATCTGTTTCTAGCATACCATAGACATAAACCCATTTTCTTGTGATTTCTTCTAAAAAATCTTGCAAATCTTCTACAAATCTTCCAACGAAAACCACTTCCCCAACAGGGCTTTTAGTGTTATAATGAGAGGTGGGTTATGGGTGCTCAGTGAGAGTACCTTTTTGTACAAAGGAGGAAGGTGTGATGAAGTTAGTGATTACGATGAGCCGCAGGTTCGGTACGGGTGCCAGCATTATTGCCAATGAGCTTTCCGTAAGGCTTGGAATCCCCGTATACGATAAGGCATCCATTGAACATAAGCTGGATAAGCATGAATACGAATCTGAGGCAGAGGCCATCCGCAAGCTGGCGGAAAGTCCATGCATTATCCTGGGGCGCTGTGCTTCCCATATTCTGAATGACCGGATGAATGTCCTGAATATCTATGTCTGTGCGGATAAGGAAGATCGCATCCGGCGTATTATGAAGCTGGAATCTCTCTCTTATGAAGAGGCGAAGGAAAAGATGGAACGTACCGATGAACAGCGTGCCGCCTACTATCATGAACATACCGGCAGGACATGGGGAGATGTCAACGATTATCACATGATTCTGGATACGACAGAATTAGGCGTTGAGAATTGTGCCAACATATTAATGCAGTATTTTGAAAAGCTGGAATACATTTAAAAAAACACCCATAAAAAGAACACAGAGCCAGTAGCAAATGGAAATTCCTCAGTGCTTACTGGCTCTGTTTTTTTATATGAAGAAATGTTCCAAGAACGCTTAAAACAGAAGCATTCAGATAAAGAAAAAACCTCCTTTATTTCTGTGCATCCTCTTCTTCGGCATCCTCCGGCTGTTCCTCATCGTCTGTGCCGTCTTCTGCCTCGGTATCCTCCTGATCGGAAGAAGCCTCGTCCGCGGTCTCATTTTCCGCCTTCTTATCATCTTTGTCATCCTTATCATCCTTCGGGATGGCAATTCCCTGATATGCAAAGCCGATTTTCCCCCATACTTCCTCATTGAGGGTGATTTCCGCCTCTTCCCTCCACTTTTCAAGAAGAGAGTCATACTGTTCGTCCTTCCGATCTCTTATGATCCGTTCCTTCTCCGCGTCTGTCGCTTCCTGATCAAAGAGGCTGGTCAGCAGGCCCACATATAAGCCTCCGTCGGATTCAATCGCGTCCGTGACCTCATTCTCTTTCAGCTTGTCTGCGGCCTTGATAAAGTCTACATAGGGGGCAGTGCTCTCCGAGTCAAAGGTGACAGTCTCCACTTCCAAGTCATCCTCCTTGGCAGCCTTATCAATGTCCTTTTTCTCACTCTCCTGCAGATCCTTGGCAAACTTTTCCGCCTTCTCCTTCTGTTCCTTCTTCTCATCATCCGACATGCTCTCGCTCTTGCCGTCTTCCCCTTCCTTGTTATAGCTGAAGTACACATACTTCAGGCTCTTCTGCGCGGCCTCTTCGTCCGGGACATTCTCATCCACGCCCTCCTTCATGGGCGCATCCATCTTCTCCTCAATGGTGGCAAGCTCCAGGTACTCCTGAATGTATTTCGCATAGCCGGATACGACTTCCTTTGCCTCCAGCGCATTGCCCTCCTCGAAATCTGCCGCTGCCTTTGCAATATCCTTCTCTTCCGCTTCCGTCAAAGCAACGTCATATTCATCCGCATGCTGGCGCAGCAGATACAAGTTCTCCAGGTCCTCCATAAGATTCCTCTTCACATAGTTCTCGTAGCTGCCCCCGTCCCACTGCTGCAACCAGAATTCTGCCGGTGTCTCCCCGGTCAGGCTGGTATAATAATTCTCATACCGCGACTGCATCATCCTTGCGTAAAAATTCGCGACTCCGTAAGAGAGCTGCGCATCCCCTATCGTAGCCACTACCTCATCATGATCAACTGACGAACCGCAGCCCGTCAGCAGACCTGCGGCAAGCGTTCCTGCCGCTGCCACGGCTGCACATCTTGTTCTTAACAATTTCATGTTATCCTCCTAGTATCATAATATCTCTTTATAAACGAAAATACCTGTGCGTTTTTTCCGCACCATGTATGATTATAATCCGTTTTTCCTATTCTAACAAGTCCTTTATTGCATTTAACAGGTTTTTCACAAGTTCCAGGATATCTTCATCCTTCTCTTTCCCGTTTTTATTCTCTTTTCGGTATAGAAAATAAGGCGGACTTTCTGATTTAAAAGACAGACTTCCCTTCCATGCCGCGATGAGCTCCGGAATCTTCTGAGGCTGCAGCTTTGCTTTCTCATACAGGATCAGCTTTAATCTGCCGCCCTTTTCCTCCACACTGGTCACATAAGCGGAATGGGCCATTGCTTTCAGAAGCGCGATCTGGAGGAGCTGCATGACTTTTTTGGGTATATCCCCGAAGCGGTCAATCAGCTCATCCGTCATATTTTCCAGCTCAGAATCATTTTCCACGGCGGCGATCCGTTTATAAATATCCAGCTTCTGATATTCATTAGAAATATAAGAATCCGGGATATAGGCATCTACGTTCAGATCCACGGACGTGTCAAAAATGTCCCGCTCCAGTTCTCCCTTTTCCTGCTTCACCGCCTCATTGAGCATCTTGCAGTACAGATCATATCCGACCGATTCCATGTGTCCGTGCTGCTCCGCTCCCAGAAGGTTTCCCGCACCGCGGATCTCCAGATCACGCATGGCGATCTTAAAGCCGGAGCCCAGATCCGTGAACTCCCGGATTGCTGCCAGCCTCTTCTCCGCCACCTCCTGCAGAAGCTTATCCTTCCGGTACAGGAGAAACGCGTACGCCATCCGATTGGAGCGCCCCACCCGGCCTCTGAGCTGATAGAGCTGAGAGAGTCCGAACCGGTCCGCGTCTCGGATAATCATAGTATTCGCGTTGGGAATGTCCAGTCCGGTCTCAATAATTGTGGTGGACACCAGCACATCAATATCTCCATTGATGAAATCATACATGATATTTTCCAACTGACGCTCATTCATCTGTCCATGGGCATAGGTGACCGCGGCATCCGGCACCAGTTTCTGTACATGGGCCGCCACATCCGGGATATCGTTGACCCGGTTATGCACATAATATACCTGTCCGTTCCTGGACAATTCCCGCTCAATGGCCTCGCGCACCATCTCGTCATTGTATTCCATCACATAGGTCTGAATGGGCATCCTGTCCATGGGTGCCTCCTCCAGGACGCTCATATCCCGGATCCCGATCAGGCTCATATGGAGGGTCCGCGGAATCGGTGTGGCGGTCAGTGTCAGCACATCCACACTTTCCCTCAGCTTCTTGATCTTCTCCTTGTGGGTCACGCCGAACCGCTGTTCCTCGTCGATGATAAGAAGCCCCAGATCCTTGAATCCCACATCCTTGGACAAGACCCGGTGTGTGCCGATCACGATGTCCACCAGTCCTTTTTTCAGATCCTCCACGGTCTTTTTTTGCTCCGCCGCCGTGCGGAACCTGCACAGCAGATCGATCCGTACCGGAAAGTCTTTCATCCGCTGTACAAAGGTATTGTAGTGCTGCTGTGCCAGAATGGTAGTAGGAACCAGATAGACCACCTGCCTGCTTTCCTGCACCACCTTGAAAGCGGCCCGGATCGCGATCTCCGTCTTTCCATAGCCCACATCCCCGCAGATCAGGCGGTCCATGATCTTATGGCTTTCCATATCCCGCTTCGTGTCCTCGATGGCCTGAATCTGATCCTCCGTCTCTTCAAAAGGAAACATCTCCTCGAATTCCCGCTGCCAGACCGTATCCGCCCCGTACACGTAGCCGTGTGCCTCCTGCCTTGCCGCATAGAGCCGTACCAAATCCTTCGCGATGACCTGAACCGCGGACCTCACCTGCTTCTTTGTCTTCCCCCACTGAGCGGTTCCCAGCTTATTCAGCTTCGGCTTTGTGCTGTCTGCCCCGGCATATTTCTGGATGAGATTCAGCTGAGTCGCCGGAATATAGAGAATGCCTCCCTCGGCGTAAGAGATCTTCATATAATCTTTTGTGACCTTCTCCACCTGAATCTTTTCGATCCCCTGGTAAATGCCCAGCCCGTGGTTTTCATGAACCACATAATCCCCTGGCTTTAACTCGGTAAAATCCTGGATCTTCTGCCCTTCATAGGTCTTACGCCGCTTTTTTTTCTTCTGCCGTCCAAAAATATCCGTCACAGAGATCACCGTAAATTTCAGGAGCGGATACTCATATCCCTCTTCCACATGTCCGTATGTGACCAGAATCTCCCCGGGCTGCACCTCCCGATCCAGATTCTCACTGTAAAAGCTGCTCAGATCATAATCTCTGAGATCCTCTGCCAGACGCCTCGCCCTGGTACGTGATCCGGACAGCAGTACCACCCGGTAGCCATTGTGTTTCAGACGCTTCAAGTCCCTGGTGAGCATCTCAAAGCTGTTGTTATACGGATTCACACTCTTCGTCTGGATCCGATAGGTCTTTCGGATCAGAAAGCTGCCGCATCTGGACTCCAGTGTGGTAAAGCCGATTCCGGAAAAGCTGTTCATTCTTTCCACAATCTCTTTGGAGGAAAAGATCTTCAGATTCTCCGCTTCCAGTTCGACCCCTGCCTTCTCCCGGTTCTCTCTGCTCTCCCGATATTCCCGCTCCGCCTCCTCGAGTCTCTCCTGAAGCCGGACAGGCTCATCCAGGAGAAGCAACAGCTCTTCCTTTGGAAAGTACTCCAGAAACGAGACCATTTTCCTGGAATCCGCGTAGATCTCCGTGGCCGGGTAAATATCAACCATTTCCATGTTCTCTACGGAACGCTGACTCTCCACATCAAATACCCGGATGGAATCGATCATGTCCCCCCACAATTCCAGCCGCACCGGGTTCTCCTCCGTGAGCGGATAGATATCCAGAATGCCGCCCCGCACGGCAAACTGTCCCGGGCTGTCGATCTCAGCCTCTCTGTCATATCCCATACCTGACAGTTGCTGCTGCAGCACGGCGAAATCCAGGCTCTCTCCTGCCTGCAGGCGGATCTTCCTGCCCAGAAGCTCCATCTTCGAAGGAAGCCCGTCCAGAAACGCATCCGCGGTGGTAATGACCGTCAGGCTTTCCTGCCCGTCTGTCTGCCCCCCTCCTGCTCCATACTCCAACAGAGCCCGCAGAGCCTCCATCCGCTGGCTCAGCAGATATTTTCCTTTGATATCCGCATGATAGAACAACAGATCCCTGGAAGGGTAATAGAGCACCTTTTCATCCAGAAAGCGATATTCCTCCCATGCTTTTTTTGCTTTTTCTTCACTGGAAAAAACGATGAGTCTGTATCCATACCCATCGCCCAATTCATACATCAGATGTGTCTTTTGAGAATTCACGCATCCTGCGATCTGCAGAAGTCCTTCTCCCTTTTTTCGCGCCCGTATGATCTCTTCATAATCCGCAAGCTCCTGAAGCGGTGCCAATAAAGCTCTCACGATCCTACTCACCCTTCTTTTTTCGATTATACTCGTTCATTGCGGCTTCAATTCTTCCCTCCATGATCGTCTCTGCCGCAGAGATTGCCATCTCATACCCCTCATCCATCAATCTCTGCTCATTCTTTGAAAAATGTCCCAGAACATACTCCGCCAGATCCATCTTCGGCGGCTTCTCTCCGACTCCGACTTTGATGCGGGGGAAGATCTGTCCGCCGATCTGCGAAATGATATTCTTGATTCCGTTATGACCGCCAGCACTTCCTTTTGCCCGGATCCGAAGCTGCCCCGTCCCCAGGCTGACATCATCATAGATCACCAGCAGATCCTTTGTGACATCCAGATGGTAAAAGTTGACCAGGCTGCTGACACTCTCGCCGCTCATATTCATAAATGTCTGCGGCTTCGCGAGGATCACCTTTTTTCCCTGGATGACCCCCTTTCCCATCAGCGCTCTGTGTTTCTTTATATTTACAGAAATATTATATTTTTCGGAAATACGATCTATAACCTCAAACCCCGCATTATGTCTGGTTCCTTTATACTCCCTTGAGGGATTGCCCAGTCCCACAATCACAAACATCTAGACTTACACCTCCATTTTCCTGTCCGCACGGGCTTCCCGAATGCCCCCTTCTCACATTCTTTGGACGCCCCACAAAGGTATATTTCCCTCCTTTTTGTCATACACTATAAAAAATGCACTTTGGGAGGTTACTTTCATGAGTTCTAAAACCAAAATCATAGTTCTGCATATGAAAGAAATCATTTACACTGCCATCTTCGCCGCACTTGGCATCCTGCTCATTATCCTGCTGGTCTTTATGTTCCGCCCCGACGGAAAAAAACAGTCTGCCGATACACGCACGGAGAAACAATATACCCCCGGAATCTATACCTCTGCCCTCACGCTCAACAATACGAATCTGGAGGTCGAGGTATCTGTAGATGAATCCCATATCAACTCCATCCGCTTTTCCAACCTGGATGAAAGCGTCACCACGATGTTCCCGCTCATACAGCCGGCCATCGAAGATATCGCCGAACAGATTTACCGGACACAGTCTCTGGAAAACATTACACTATCCGAACAGTCTCCTTATACATCACAGGTCATACTGG
Source organism: Faecalicatena sp. (assembly GCA_009774255.1). Classification (GTDB taxonomy): domain Bacteria; phylum Bacillota; class Clostridia; order Lachnospirales; family Lachnospiraceae; genus Schaedlerella. Next base: position 10,247 of record VSNK01000035.1, on the reverse strand, counting down.
ATGCTATTGCCGAAACCGTAGAAAAAGCCGCAGTCGATTAGGCTGCGACTTTTTTCTGCGCCTTAACAGTAACTTATGGTTTTCTCCGCTTGCTGCCGTCATACTTTCATATCCGGCATAAGCACTTATTCATAAATTTAACTTTCCACGATCAGATACTGTCCGTTCGGCAACGGGAACACTTCGGATGCCTCTTCAAGCTCATCCCTGCTCATGTTGTCTACGTCGATTCCATTCTCATCAAAATACTCTCTTACATCATCCAGTGTATCTACGACGACTGCCATACAGTCCTCCAGAAACGCTTCCGCTTCTTCTATCGTACCCGCAACTGGCTCGTCAAATAATTGAGACTGCTTTTTTAAGAAAGTCAACAGACATTCCTCGCTGTATTCACCCATGTTCTTTAACCTCCCTATTCCTTGATCAGTTTCATAATCTCTTCCGGAGTCCCGGCGATGTATCTGGCGCCTGCCTCCTGAAGAATTGCGCGGCCGCGGAATCCCCATGTCACACCAATTGTCATCATGTGCGCATTCGTCCCCGTTGCAATATCTACCTCCGAATCCCCGACATATATGGTATCCTCCGGGGATATCCCCAGTTCCTCCGCAATCTGCAGAGCCGCCGTCGGATCCGGCTTCCGGGGTATGTTCTCCTTCTGACCCTGGATCTGTCGAAACATCTCCCTGCCAAAGACCGATTCCACAACATGGACCGCCTGGCGGTGGGGCTTATTCGAAAGTACCGCGAGTTCCAGCCCTTCCTGCCGCATGGCCCGAAGCATATCCCAAATTCCCTCGTAAGGTACTACATGATATGTGCAGTTGGCGTCAAATATACGTCCATATATACTCATCGCCTCATCCAACCTGCCAAGGTCCGTCTCCCCTGCTTCCAGAAGTGACTTCTCCATCAGCACCCGGGCTCCGTTGCCCACGAACTCTCTGCACTTCTTTGCAGTCACCGGCAAAAGTCCCATCTCCTTCAGTGTCTCATTCACGGAAAAGGTAAGAGAATCCAGCGTATCAGTCAATGTCCCATCCAAATCAAAAATACAAAGTCTGTACATCACAAATCATACCCTTCTTTTGTATATAGTTAATCATAGTATGAAGCCATAGAAATTTCAACTAAAATTTTTCTTTTTTTTCAATTTATCGTCCTTTTCCTACTATTTTCCCAGCAAATACTGTCGCATTACTTTTAACGCGTTCTTCTCCAGACGGCTGACCTGAGCCTGTGAGATACGGATCTCCTCCGCCACCTCCATCTGCGTTTTGCCCTCAAAGAACCGAAGCCGGATGATATAGCGCTCCCGTTCATTGAGCCGCTCCATGGCTGCCTCCAGGGACAACTCTTCGATCCAGTTCTCCTCCCGGCTCTTTTTATCACTGACCTGATCCATCACATACAGCGCGTCTCCTCCGTCACTGTACACCGGTTCGTACAGGCTCATGGGCGCCTGAATGGCATCCAGCGCAAAGACAATATCCTCCTTGGAGATCCCGATCTCCTCCGCGATCTCCTGCATGGTCGGCTCCTTCATATATTTGCGCATATAGCCTTCCTTGGCATAGATCGCCTTATAGGCCGTATCCCGGAGGGAACGGCTTACCCGGATCGAATTATTATCCCGCAGATACCTCCTGATCTCTCCTATGATCATGGGCACCGCGTAAGTAGAAAATTTCACTTCACGGTCAGGGTCAAAATTATCTACCGCCTTCATCAGTCCCACGCATCCGATCTGGAACAGATCATCCGCATTTTCATTGCTGTTCGTAAAACGCTTGATCACGCTCAATACCAGACGCAGGTTCCCTTTGATATACTCTTCCCTTGCAGTTTCGTCCCCCTTTTTTATGCGCGCGAACAAAGCTTCCTTCTCTTCTTCTTTTAAGAGCGGAAGCTTCGCCGTATTCACACCGCAGATCTCTACTTTACTCAAAGCCATCATTCAAATCCTCCTGCCAGATAATAGTGTTACCTAGTAGGATTTTTCTCACTCTGATGATTTGTTATTCCTTTTGGAAGGGAATTAAAAAAACTTTTAGACCTTGACAAATACGGTGTATATCAAAACATTATTTTGCCGCCTGTTCAAATTCCTCCAGGATCGCTGCTTCCGGAGCAGGGGATGCCAGACTTACGGCCACGTTGAGTACAATCGCGACCAGGAACGCCGGCAGCAGCTCATAGATATCCCATGCGCCTCCCATCGGACGCACCATGTACTTCCACACGAAGATCATGATACCGCCGGAAAGCATACTGACAATCGCCCCGTTTCGGGTGGAACGCTTCCAGAATAACGCCAGCAGCATGACCGGACCGAACACCGCCCCAAATCCTGCCCATGCGAAGGACACGATCCCGAATACGGAGCTGTCCGGATTGACGGCCAGCACAACGCCAAGACTCGCGATCACCAGCACCGTTGTACGCGCTGCAATCAGGGAGGCCTTTTCGCTGATATTCAGATGGAACACATTTTTGAGCAGGTTTTCCGAAATACTCGAAGATGCCGCCAGAAGCTGAGAATCTGCCGTTGACATCGTACATGCCAGAATTCCCGACATAATAAGCCCTGCTATGAGAATTCCCAGAAATCCGCTCTTGCTCATCAGAGTCGCGATCACAATGATCAGCTTCTCCGAGTCCGCTCCCTCCAGCACCTCGATCATACCGCCTTTGCTCAGGCTGTAGCCCATGATCCCAATAAAGATCGCCACTCCCATGGAGATCACTACCCAGATCGTGGCAATCCTCCGAGAGAGCGTAATTTCACTTTCATCCCGGATCGCCATAAAACGCAGAAGGATATGAGGCATTCCGAAATACCCCAGCCCCCAGGCAAATGTGGACGCGATTTTGATTGCTCCGTACTCCGAAGCCGCGCCGTCACTGTAAATGCTTGTCAGCGACAGATAGCCCGGGAGTTCTCCTGCCTCTTCCAGTATCATACCGGTTCCTCCGACCGTGCTGATGCCGAACAGAACCACACAGATCAGTGCCAGGCTCATCACAATGCTCTGAATCAGATCGGTCGTACTTGCCGCGGAAAATCCGCCGAGAGCCGTATAGGCAACGATAATCACTGCGCTGACGGCCATGGCGGTAAAATAGGGCACATCAAATAATGTGGAAAATAACTTCCCACATGCCGCGAAGCCAGAAGCTGTATAGGGTATAAAGAAGATCACAATAAAGACCGCCGAAACCGCTACCAGAATATTACTTTTATCACGGTAACGATTCGCGAAAAATTCCGGGATGGTGATGGCATTTCCCGCAATCACAGAATATCTGCGCAGGCGCTTTGCCACGATGAGCCAGTTAAAATAGGTTCCCACGGCCAGCCCGATCGCTGTCCATGCTGCATCCGCCACACCGGTCAGATAGGCGACTCCCGGCAGGCCCATCAGAAGCCAGCTACTCATGTCCGATGCTTCCGCGCTCATAGCAGTTACGATCGGCCCCAGCTTCCGCCCGCCAAGGTAATAGTCTCCTGTTGATTTGTTTTTTTTCATAAAGTAAATTCCCACGGCGACCATTCCCACCAGATAGATGACAATGATCGCGAAAATCCCCCATGTACTGTCCATATTTCATTCCTCACTTTTCTTTTGTATTTTTGTATAGCCAAAATATTCTTTCCGTATGTAACCCATATGTTTGGCGGCACCTCAGCCGGCATCCCCCCTTTTAATTGTACTTAGTATCATATCATCAGCCATGCATCGGCAGGCTGCCCCGTATACACCGATGCATGGCTGTCTGAAACACACACGTTACTGTTCACACCCTAACCGGGTGCTCACAGTAACGGCATCCGGCTCATTGAGAAGTCGCCTGACGGCGAGGAGCCGGATGCCCGCCCCATCACTGTATTGGCCGGATGCCGTGCAGCGAGTGCACGACACCGTGTGAACAGTAACACATAAACTCTATTTTACTTGATTTCCCACTTATCTGCAAGGTTTAAAATCTGAGCTTCAAATTTTGCCTTGTCCTTATTGGCCATGCCTTCACATCTTGCAGCCACATCCATGAGCCACCTTGCAGCCGAAATCAGACGTTCTGTCGCCGCATCCGCCTTCTTCTGCGCCGGCTTCTTCGTCTTCACCGGGATACGTACACCTTCGGAAAGGATCTCATCCGTGATCAGATCCACTTCCCCTCCCGGGAACGGCGCAAATGCCGGACAGCCGAACTTCTCTTCCACAGTCTGCGCGAATTCCTCCGTCACCGTATCTTCGCCATGTACAACGAACACATGCTTCGGAACCTTTTTGAAGCCTTCCAGCCATTTCAGCAGTCCGTCCAGATCTGCATGGCCGCTGATACCGCGCAGACTTTCGATCCGCGCGCGCACCTCAATAGTCTCTCCGAAGAGCTTCACTTCCTTCTCGCCCTCCAGAATCCGCCGTCCGAGCGTTCCGCCCGCCTGATAGCCTACGAACAGGATCGTACACTCCTCCCGCCACAGATTATGCTTCAGATGATGCCGAATCCGCCCTGCCTCACACATGCCGGAAGCGGAGATAATGACCTTCGGCCTCTCAATAAAGTTGATCTGCTTGGAATCTTCACTGCCCGTAGAGATCTTCAGCCCCGGAAATACCAGAGGATTGATCCCGGAATTGACCAGCTTCATGGCCGCCTCATCAAAGCATCCCTTCATGTTCTTGGTAAAAACCTTGGTCGCCTCTATCGCCAGCGGGCTGTCCAGGTAAACTTCAAAATCCGAATATTCCGGAAGAAGGTTCTGCTCCTTGATCTCCCGGATAAAATACAGCAGTTCCTGCGTACGGCCCACCGCGAAAGATGGAATCACCACATTGCCTCCCTTGTCAAAGGTCTCCTTAACGATCCGGGTAAATGTTCCGATATAATCCACCTTTTCCGTGGTATGTAGCCGATTGCCGTAGGTAGATTCGATCACCACATAATCCGCGTCCTCCGTATAAGAAGGCTCCCTGAGGATCGGCTGGTTCTGGTTGCCCACATCGCCGGAGAATACGATCTTGCGCTCCTCCTCTCCTTCCGTGACCCACACCTCAATACTGGAAGAACCCAGCAAATGTCCCACATCCGTGAAACGCACCTCGACTCCTTCGCAGAGCCGGATCCTCTGTCCGTACCCGCAGGGACGGAACAGCTCGATGGCATCCAAGGCATCCTGCATCACGTAGATCGGCTCGTACTCTGGGTATCCGGCACGTCTTCCTTTTCTGTTGCGCCACTCCGCTTCAAATTCCTGAATGTGGGCACTGTCTCGAAGCATGATATTGCACAGATCCGACGTGGCAAAGGTGCTTACCACCTCGCCCTTAAATCCATTCTTGACAAGCTTTGGAATCATGCCTGAATGATCGATATGCGCATGTGTCAGCAGCACATAGTCCACTTCATTCTCAGCAATCGGCAGTCCAGGATTCTCATACAGATCAATCCCCTGTTCCATGCCGCAATCCACTAAAATGTTCTTTCCTGCCGCCTGCAGCAGATGACAGCTCCCAGTCACCTCGTGGGCAGCCCCTACAAATGTCAGTTTCATTCTTTCACCCCACTCTCCTGCAGTTTCTCGTCCTGCACATCAAAATGATTATCTTAATGTGAATATTATATCATTGTATTGATGAGGCGTAAAGAAGTTTTTGTAACCTTTTGGCGCTTATATCAAATCATGTTACAGTTCACTGGCCAGCCAGTGAACTGTAACATGATCATTCGTACCGCACCATCTCACGTTTCAGGCGCTGCATGATCTTTTTTTCCAACCGGGAGATATAGGACTGTGAAATTCCAAGATAGTCCGCCACTTCCTTCTGGGTCTTTTCCTCGCCGTCCGGATTGTCCAGTCCGAAGCGCATACGTACGATCAGTTTTTCTCGGCTGGACAGCTTATTAATCGCCTTTACAAGGAGCCTACGCTCTGCCTCGCTCTCCAGATCCTTATAGATCGTGTCCTCCTCGGTTCCCAGAATGTCGGAAAGCAGAAGCTCATTTCCGTCCCAATCCACATTCAGTGGTTCATCAATAGAGACCTCCATCTTCGTCTTGTTATTGCGGCGCAGATACATCAGGATCTCATTTTCGATACATCTGGATGCATAAGTTGCCAGCTTGATATTTTTATGTGGATTGAAGGTATTAATCGCTTTGATCAGACCGATGGTCCCGATCGAGATCAGGTCCTCCACTCCCACTCCCGTATTATCAAATTTCTTTGCGATGTACACCACCAGCCGGAGATTATGTTCGATCAGCAGCTTTTTCGCCTGCTCATCCCGCTCCGTCCCCAGATTCTCGATCACCTCTGATTCCTCGTCGGTCTCCAGAGGCGCCGGAAGCACCTCCGACCCGCCGATGTAGTGGATCTCCTTCTGATTTGGAAAAAAGATCCCTTTAAAATCCGGTATGATTTTCAGCTTAAACTGCCGTGGAACCGCTACCTTAACAACCATTTTTTCTTCCTCCTTTTTTAAGTCACAAATCTTTCAGTTATGGACAGGAACTCTCAAAACTATATGTTTATCGAACATTTCGTTATTTCAGTCAAGTCACGGCAGGACATCCGGATTGAGGATCATCTGATAATCCTCTTTTCCTGAAATCTGCCCTTCACAGATTCCAATGACTGGATGCCGTATGGTATACTCCCCATGTTCCGCCTGCAGAATGATTTTCATCTGCCCTGCCCGGAATACCTGCATCACCCCATCCCCGCTCACCGTACGGTAAGGGATATATCGGATTCCCGTGTTCTCCCCGTTTTTCTCCAGCATCTGCCGCGCACAGGCCGGATCAATCACACTCACCGGTTCCCCGGATACCGGATCCGTCAGTCCATTCCCCGTATCTACCAGTGCATATACCCTGTATTTTTCCACTCCCATATATAAGATCACTTCGCAGGTCTGCCGGTTCTGACTTTGCAGGCGAGTCAGATACTGCCAGATACCGCACAGCAGATAATAGATCGGAACTGCCGCCGCAAAGAAGAGGCTCCCCGCCCGAAGCCAGGGCCGCACAGCCCACAGGATTCCGCCCATCAAAAATGCCGCGGTATACAAGATCACGAAAGCTTTCAGAAAATCTCTTCCCTTTTGTACTTTCAGCCCGATCCGCAGCATCACCCCGTTTATACCCGCATAATATACAGGAATTTTCACGGCGGCAGGCAGGGGCAGCGCCACAACCATACAGGTCAGCCCGGCCCCCAGGGCGCCTCCCAAAAAAACGCGTCTGTTCCGCACGGAACATCTCAGCACTTTTTTTACGGCCATAAGGAGCAGCGAATCCATCATAAAGTTGATGAAAAAAAATACATCTATGTACAGCTCATAATACATGCTTCGCTTTCATCTCCCAAACAGACAATCCCATAACAAGTCCTCATGCACAAAAATTATTATATGCTGTTCCAAATCGAATTTTTGTCAGATGCTGACGAGACTTTTAGAATATATTTCGACAGAAATCACGCAAAATGAATGCTGAACAAAGTGTGCGTCTTGACGCACACTCGCGCCGAAGCGCGGCTGCGATAGCAGCCATTTTCCTTATGCGCGTAGTGCGCATCCCCCGGATTTTTTTGTTCTATAGGAAAATTCGAAGAAATTTCCTATAGAAGAACAAAGAGTTTCGCTTGCGAAACTCGCGCCTGCGGCGGTCGCATAGCGACATCTACCTTGTACGCCGCAGTGCGCATCCCCCGGAGGGTTTTGTTCTATAGGAAAATTCGAAGAAATTTCCTATAGAACAAAAAAATCCGCCTTTCCCCATACGGAAAGACGGACTTTGCCTATTTCTTAAAGAAATCCGGTATCTTGATAGACTGTTCTCTTACATTGCCGGATGCCGTCCTTGGCTGTATCGTCGGGGACGGGCTTCCGATTGGACGCACCCCTGCCTGTGTCCTGGTTCCCACATTTCTCATGGAACCGCCATCCATAGACATACGGCCCATATCACCGGACGGAAGAATGGATCCCATCTTCTGCTGTCCTTCGAGTCTTGCTTTGAGCTTGGAAGAACTGCCGCCTACATTATGTAAGCCGGTGGCAATTACGGTAATTGTTGCTTCATCAGATTTGGAGTCATCATAAGTAGCACCGAAGATGATACTCGCGTTCTCTCCGGCAAGCTCCTGTACAAATTCTGCAGCATCCGACGCATCCATCAGGGTAATATCACCGGATACATTGATAATCACATGGGAAGCACCCTGAATCGTTGTCTCAAGCAGAGGGCTTGCCACGGCCTGCTTTACGGCTTCGAGTGCCTTGTCATCCCCGCGACCTTCTCCGATACCGATATGCGCGATACCCTTGTCCTTCATAACGGTCTGGACATCCGCAAAGTCCAGGTTGATCAGGGACGGAACATTGATCAGATCCGTAATGCCCTGAATACCCTGCTGCAATACCTCATCCGCTTTCTTGAGAGCCTCAGGCATGGTGGTCCTTCTGTCCACCACCTCAAGAAGCTTGTCATTCGGGATGACAATCAAGGTGTCCACACTCTCTTTCAGCTTGTCGATACCTGCAACCGCATTGGCCATACGGGTTCTGGATTCAAAACGGAACGGCTTGGTCACGACTCCGACCGTAAGCGCGCCCTGGTTCTTTGCGATCCGCGCAACAACCGGTGTGGCACCGGTCCCGGTACCGCCGCCCATACCGCAGGTCACAAACACCATGTCCGCGCCCTTTAAAGCAGCCGCAATATCTTCTTCGCTTTCCTCCGCAGCCTTCTCGCCTGTCTCCGGCTGTGCTCCGGCGCCAAGACCCTTGGTAAGCTTCTCTCCAATCTGCATCAATGTCGGCGCCTTGCACAGTTGAAGCGCCTGTTTATCTGTATTAATTGCAATAAATTCCACACCTGCAATCTGTTCATCGATCATACGGTTCACTGCATTATTGCCGCCCCCGCCAATTCCGACTACGATGATCCGTGCGGCGGCTTCTGATTCGTTGGTTTTAATTTCTAACAAGAGTACTTCCTCCTTTATCATCTATTATCAATACTCTATACATCCCTGATTATCATTGAACGATATAATCCAATAAGTATATAATAAAGTCTTTTCGGCAAATAATCAATAGATTTTTATGTATTTTCTGATTTTTTTACTCAATTTATGCAGCTTATTTCCATTTTTAAAGTACTTTCACTGGGAATCTGGCTGCGATCCTGCCGCTGTGTCTGGAACAAAACGGATTGAACTTCCGGAAATATCATAATTTTCCAGATGAAGCACTCCGGTCTGATCTGCGTACAGCTCCGTCAGCTTTTCCAGGATTGGCGGTACCTGCGCCAGCCTGTCCGCAAACTGGCTGTTCCCGATCTGCACCCGGACATTTCCGAAATGGAGGGTCAGATCCGTCCCCGCGCAGCTGATCTTATCCGGAGAAAGTCCCTGCTTTTCCAGCAGCGGCATCAGTTCTTTCAGTTCATCAAAGATCTGCCCGTCCGTGACAGGAAGCACGGATCCAAGAAAGACCTCCTCTGGTTTGATTTCTATTCCTTCTATATAAGGTACCCCTTCTATCACCGTTTCCGTGATCAAAGAAGCAATCCCCTCCTGATCAAAATATAAAAAGACTCCGTTATAATCGATCCGTCCGCTGAAATCCTTTTCTTTCACCTGAACCTGAATCTGTCCCGGACCTTTGAGCGTCACTCTTGTCTCCTCCACCGCCGGAAGCTGTTTCACGTCATTTTGGTTATATTTCCATAAAAGGTAAAGAGAATTGCCGGATTCATTGTCCGCAAACAGCCAGTCCCTGATCTCCTGTTCCGGACAGTACCGGCTGCCAGTCACGGTAATCTCTTTTGTCTCGAATAACTGTATGGCCAGATATCCCAACAGCAGCGCCCCTGCGATTCCCAGCAGGATTCCCGGTAAAAGCTTCCCCTTGGGCTTTCTCCTTGTAGTCTGCTTTCCACGCCTCCTGGGCTGGCTTCCCCGGTTTTTCTCATCAAAAGGCTGTCTGGCATCCCGCTTTTCCCTTGTATAACTGTCGTTTTTATTTCTGCCGGGCAGACTTCCGTCTCCGTAGGGCCTCGCCCTGCTCCTGGCTGCCGGGCCGGACACTGCGCCCCCGGACATACCACCCCTCTGACGTCTCTTCGATGCCATGAAATTCCTCCTTATGTAAGAACAAAGAGTTTCGCTTGCGAAACTCTCGCCTGCGGCGGTCGCATAGCGACATCTACCTTGTACGCCGCAGTGC
>VSNK01000349.1 GCA_009774255.1 Faecalicatena sp. | reverse complement strand
GAGCCAAAGGCGGCTTTACCCCTCTTGTATTTTGCGGAGGGTATAACAGCCCTCCGGACGAAAGAAAGGGGGGCGATACGGATGAATGTTACATATGCGGATTTATTCCAGTTCTGTATATTTGTCGTTGCCCTTGTCGGTCTGTGTTATCAGATTTTCAGGGATAAAAAGAAATAGCCGCCACTACTACCACTAGTGACGGCTGACGCTGTAAGGCGTTAAGTCAATATATTTTGGGGGTAGAGCCACTTCTATGGCTTCCCTTTTTCTATGCTTAATATAGCACATTTGACAACAGGATTCAAGAGTCAAACACACGTTTATTTTAATGTGATTTTATTCAGCCCGTCCAGCACTTCTTCTTTTGTACAGATCCCGAAGGAGATCACATTCCGGATCGGCATGGAAGCAACCATGGCGTTATTCATTTCATCGGTAATAGCCTCGCTGGCCTCTTCGGATGAACTATGGAAGAAAGAAGACATCTTATTTGTCAGATATTCCCCGTATTCTCTGGTTCTGTCATCGGAAAGAAGTTCCCCCAATGTGGTATTCAGATGGAGCTTCAGCGGCGGCTTGACGGAAGAGTGCATCTCCACGGTTTCGGAAAGGCGGATATCCCGGGAGGAGGCGCCGATCAAAATTTCATATTTTCCGCTTGCTGCGTACCAGTCCTTCAGATCCGTATTATACCATGCAAAGCTTCTGTGATTCAGCGTCATCGTAACCGTTTTTGTCTCGCCCGGCTCCAGCGACACTTTTTCATATCCTTTCAGTTCTTTATCCGGCCGAATGCATGCACCGCTGTTGTCGCGTACATAAAGTTGTACGATCTCCTTTCCGGCTGCGGCACCGGTGTTGGTCACGTCTACACTGACTGTCAATGTGTCTTGATCTGTTAGTTCGGTCTTGTCCAGTTTCAGATTGCCGTACTCGAATGTAGTGTAGGACAGCCCATAGCCAAACGGGAAAGCCACCGGCATTTCCTTGGTGTCGTAATAGCGGTATCCTACGAATACACCTTCGTGGTAAACGGTCTTCTCCCCGTTGCCGAAGTTCAGATAAGACGGATTGTCGGAGAGCTTATAAGGTATGGTTTCCGCGAGCTTTCCGGATGGATTTACCTTGCCGTATAAAATATTGACCACGGCTTCCCCTACGGCCTGGCCGCCCAAATATGCCTCCAGCAGGCCTTTTACGTCCGAAAGCCAGGGCATTTCTACCGGAGAACCATTGTGCAGTACAATGATGGTTTCCGGCTGCGCCTTGATGATCTCTGCGATCAGGCGGTTCTGGCATTCCGGAAGTCTCATGTGAGTACGGTCATAGCCTTCGGACTCGAAGCTGTCCGGAAGTCCGGCGAAAATCACGGCTTTGTCTGCCTTGCGAGCCGCCTCTACGGCCTCTGCGGCAAGCGCTTCATCATAGACATCCTGATCTGCCGGAAATCCTTCCGCATAGGTAATATTTCCTGAAATTTCTTCCATCCCGGCAGCCGTATCCAACGCGCTGGTGACACGGAAACTGTTGATATGTGAGCTTCCGCCTCCCTGGAAACGCGGTTTTTTTGCAAATCCGCCGATAAAGGCCACCTTTTCCTCTGCTTTCAACGGGAGTACGTCTTCGTTTTTCAGAAGTACCATGGACTGCTCCGCGGTATGGCGCGCGAAATCATGGTCGGCTTCCATGGTGAATGGCTGTTCCTTCCTGTTGTCCACCCACTTAAAGGAAATGTTCAGAATCCGCTCTACGGCGCGGTCTAATACTGCCTCATCCAAAGTACCGTCCTGTACGGCCTTGATGATTTCCTGATCATTCACTCCGCCGGATGACGGCATTTCCAGTTCCAGCCCGGCTTTCAGGGCGGGAACACGCTCATTGACCGCGCCCCAGTCGGACATCACATAACCCTCAAATCCCCATTCATCGCGGAGCACATCGGTGAGCAGCCAGGGATTTTCCGACGCATAGGTACCGTTGATCCGATTGTAGGAGCACATTACCGTATAGGGCTGAGATTTCTTTACGGCGGTTTCAAATGCCGGGAAATAGATTTCCCGCAGGGTTCTTTCGTCCGCCTCCGAGGAATTGCTCATGCGGTTGAATTCCTGGTTATTCGCTGCAAAATGCTTGATCGAAGTGCCTACATGCTGAGACTGTACGCCGTCTATAAATGCCGCCGCGGTTTCTCCTGCAAGATAGGGGTCTTCCGAATAGTATTCAAAATTCCGGCCGCACAGAGGAGACCTTTTGATATTGACTGCCGGTCCAAGGACAATCGACACATCCGTCGCCTGTGCTTCTTTTCCGATCGTCTCACCCAGCTCGGTCATGAGCTTCCGGTCAAAGGAACACGCGGACAGGCACGCAGGCGGGAAACAGACTGCTTTGATGCTGTCGTTGATTCCAAGATGATCGCCCTTGTCATCCTGTTTGCGCAGTCCGTGAGGTCCGTCGCTGACCATGACGCTGGGGATGCCCAGGCGGTCTACATTTTTGAGATACCAGAAATCAAGGCCGGAGCACATACCGGCTTTCTCTTCTAAGGTCATTTGGGAAATCAGTTCTTTTAAATTACGTTCCATACATGTACGCTCCTTTCAATTAATAACCTTTTCTGAAAAAAGAATAGCATTATAGCGAAGAAAAATATAGTAATATCTTGCGAATTGTAGTAAAATTTTGTTATATCTTTTATGTGACTATGAAAAGATTACAGACCAGCCTCGAATTTCAAAATACTTTTGGAAGGCTGTCCGGGTCAGGAGGTTTTTATGAAGAGGGATGCCAATATCGAAATCTTAAGGGAACATGGTCTGTTCCAGCGGAGGGAGGAGGCGCAGCCTCATATTTCCTATGCCCATGAGAAGATTCAGTATCGGGTGATTACGGGAGGACATATCGAGGATATTGAGGCGGCACTACGTGTTCCTCCTGACGGGACGGAAGGGGTTCTGTCGGACAATGAACTGCGTAATCGGAAAAATATGCTGATTGCAGCGATCACACTGTTCACCAGAGCGGCGATCGACGGCGGGCTGCCAGAGGAGCTTGCGTTTGCCATGAGTGACAGTTATATCCTGAATGGTGAAAAATGCATGACTTCCCAGGATGTGGAGCGTATCTATGTGCGTGCGTTCCGTGAGTTTACCTATGCGGTTGCGGAAAAGGGGAAGCGGCATTACAGTGCGAAGATTGAGACGGTGATGCATTATGTACATATTCATCTGCATGAGACGATCACCCTGGAAAATGCCGCGGAAGCTGCAGGATTCAGTGCCTGTCATTTATCCAGAATATTTAAGCTGGAAACAGGATTGTCGCTGGTGGATTATATACAAAAAGAACGGGTAGATGCGGCAAGACATATGCTGATCTATTCCGATTATACATTGGCTGTTATCAGCGAATATCTTCACTTCTCTACCCAGAGTTATTTTATTAAAATTATTAAAAAACATGCCGGTATGACTCCGGCGCAGTATCGCAAATATTATCGGGAACATGAGAGCTGGTGAATTGTGTGGGTCAAACGCCGCCTTATATTTTTGACCTGCACCCCCGAAAGAATATCCCGTATGATCTGTGCAAACTATTTTCCTGCGGTTCCCAACGGAATCAATGGATGACGAATCACGGTCCGCAGCTTTTCCTCTGCCGCCCTCCGCGGATCGCTGAGGTAAATCTCATGGTGAAATCTTGCCTCTGAAAAGTCTGTTTTATATCCGCTTTCCTCTGCAAATGCATCCATCCTCCGAATGGTTTCCGGTTCATGGTCATAGCTTCCGATATGCATGCACTGGACACAGATTCCGTCTCCGTAGGTAAAAAATTCAACTTTGGAAAAATCTGTCTTCTTTTTCGCTGCTGCCTCCCCGACGGCCCAGTCAAAATCTTCTTTTTTCACAAAGTCCGGCAGGCGGATCATGGAAATCCATTGGAAATCCTCCTTATGGGCGTAATCAATCCCTGCTTTCCCCTCCTGCCACCAAAGCCCTTCCAGGGGCGGCACCACATAGGAGAAATAACCGTCGATCTTGTGTGTCCCTTTATAGCTCATTTTAATGGTAAATGCAATTCCATAAAGCAGATTCATAGCCTGTTTGTACTCACCGTCCGGCTCATTGGGGTTGCCCTTTCCCCGGACCGCCACATAATGCATCTCCGGAATCTCGATGATTCCCGGATGTTTGGGCGGCAGGTAAAATTCTTTGTATTCTTTTTTGTAATCAAATGGCATTTGCCTGCACTCCTTATCAGACATTTTTTCCTTATCAGACGCTTTTTCCTTATCAAACGCCTTTTCCTTTTTCTTTCTGGGCTTCGGCATGGGAAGCTCTTTGCAGGTCGCTTTCACAAATTCTGCGAGAAACTCTTTATCATCCACCTCCTGAATCAAAAAATGAGGCTTTGCACCCTCATAGGGCGAACCAGTCTCCAGCTCCGGCGCCAGCTGTCTTCCTGCCTCCGTGATTTTCACAAAAAGCTGATCGTCACAGACGCATCCGAAAAATTTTCCGTCACAATAGAATCCATATTCTCCAAACATTTTCCGGTAGCTGATCGCGCCTGCACCGGAAAGCTGTTCTGACACATATTGTACAAATTCCATACTGCTTGCCATTGTTCTCCACCTTTCTAACCTAACCCGGATAAACCGGAAAAGTTTTTTGCATTTCCTCCAAATTTCAAGTACAATAAAGAAAAATATTGGAGGACGTATTCATGTTACTTACGGATAAGTATGCTGACAAAATAAATGGTATCATCACTTGTTATGATCGTATGATCATCCAAGGCTATATCCCAGGGTGGAGCTATGCCGAAGGCATGACCAGCTATTTAAAAGCCAACAACATCCGTATCTTTGACTTTGCGGATTTCTCTCAGCCCCTTACGGAACAGATCCGTGCAAATGCCCGACGTATTGCGGATGAAAACGGCATTGAAATTGAGTTCATCCGTAAACTGCGTGCCTTCCGCAAAGACGACCGCATCCAGGAGATCATCCAGAAAACAGGAAAGTCCGAGGGGCTGATCCATATTTTTTCTGCCATGGAACAATGTAATACCTATAAACCATGGCACGATAAAACAACCGGAAAAACATTCCTTAAATTTGACCAAAGCAAATGTCTTCATTATTACTTTTATTTTATAGATCAAGAACTGGGGCTGTGTTACCTGCGGGTTCCTACCTGGGCTCCGTTCCGTCT
>VSNK01000348.1 GCA_009774255.1 Faecalicatena sp. | reverse complement strand
GCACTGCGGCGTACAAGGTAGATGTCGCTATGCGACCGCCGCAGGCGCGAGTTTCGCAAGCGAAACTCTTTGTTCTTGCGGCAGGTGTTTTGGGTGCGGGCGTATCTGTGAGGGTGCAAAGCAGATACAAGATATGTTAGGAAAGGGAGTGGGGATTTGGTATGGCAGGGACAGCGGAATATGAAATGATCAATAGTAATCTTGGAATGGTTGACGGACATGCGGTAATGAATCCCAAGGACTATCAAGACCCTGATGCTTTATACCAGGCATTGGTGAACCGGATCCGGAAGTATCATCCTTCTGCGGATATATCCTTGATTGAGAAGGCATACCGCGTGGCGAAGGAGGCACATCAGGATCAGGTGCGCAAGTCCGGAGAGCCTTATCTCATCCATCCGATGTGGGTCGGGATCATCCTAGCCAACCTGGAGATGGATAAGGAGACTATTGCGGCGGGGATGCTGCATGACGTGGTGGAAGATACGGATGTGACACTGGAGGATATCTCACAGGAATTCGGGGAAGAGGTCGCGCTTCTGGTCGATGGGGTGACCAAGCTGGGACAGCTCAGCTATTCTCAGGATAAGCTGGAGATCCAGGCGGAGAACCTGCGGAAGATGTTTCTGGCCATGGCGAAGGATATCCGGGTGATCATCATCAAATTGGCGGACCGCCTGCATAATATGCGTACTCTGGAATTTATGATTCCCAGAAAGCAGAAGGAAAAGGCCAGGGAGACGATGGATATCTATGCGCCGATCGCCCAGCGCCTGGGCATTTCCAAGATTAAGATCGAGCTGGACGACCTGTCATTGAAGTACTCTCAGCCGGATGTATACGGACAGCTTGTCACTGACCTCAATGAACGGAAGACCAAGCGGGAAGAGTTCGTACAGCAGATCGTGGCAGAGGTCTCACAGCATATGGAAAATTCCCATATCCATGCCAAGGTCTATGGCCGGGTGAAGCATTTTTTCAGTATCTATAAAAAAATGGTGCTGCAGAATAAGACACTGGATCAGGTGTATGACCTGTTCGCGGTGCGGATTATCGTGGATTCTGTCAAGGACTGCTATGCCGCCCTGGGTGTGATCCATGAGATGTATACTCCGATTCCGGGGAGGTTCAAGGATTATATCGCGATGCCCAAGGTGAATATGTATCAGTCTCTTCATACCACGCTGATGGGACCGTCGGGGCAGCCTTTTGAGATCCAGATCCGGACGGAGGAGATGCACAAGACGGCGGAATATGGAATTGCCGCCCACTGGAAATATAAAGAAAGCGGAGATTCTACCAAGAGCCTGAAGACGCAGGAGGAGGAGAAGCTAAGCTGGCTGCGCCAGATTCTGGAATGGCAGCGTGACATGTCGGATAACCGGGAGTTTTTGAGCCTGTTAAAGGGCGATTTGGATCTGTTTACGGAGGATGTATACTGTTTTACCCCCAACGGAGATGTAAAAAGTCTTCCCAACGGCTCCACGCCGGTAGATTTTGCGTATGCGATCCACAGTGCGGTGGGGAACCGGATGGTCGGTGCCAGAGTGAACGGAAAGCTGGTGAATATAGACTATAAGATTCAGAACGGAGACAGGATCGAGGTTCTGACCTCTCAGAATTCGAAGGGGCCCAGCAGGGACTGGCTGAATATTGTAAAGAGTCCACAGGCGAAGTCCAAGATCAACCAGTGGTTCAAGAAGGAATTTAAAGAGGAGAATATTGTCCGGGGAAGAGAGCTGATTTCCTCCTACTGCAGGATGAAGTCCATCAATCTGGCAGATGTGCTGAAGCCGAAATATCAGCAGATCGTCCAGAAGAAATACGGGTTCCGTGACTGGGAGGCCGTACTGGCGGCGGTCGGCCACGGCGGACTGAAGGAAGGTCAGGTTGTGAACCGCCTTCAGGAGGAATATGAGAAGGAACATAAGAAGGAACTGTCCGAGGAACTGATTCTGAGCAAGATTCAGGAGAATGCCGCGCATAAGGTGCATGTGGCGAAGTCCAGGAGCGGGATCATGGTCCGTGGGATCTCGGATGTGGCGGTTCGGTTCCCGAGATGCTGTAATCCGGTGCCGGGCGATGAGATCGTCGGGTTCGTGACCCGGGGGAAGGGCATGACCATCCATAGGACGGACTGCGTGAATATGCTGCATCTGTCCGATGCGGAACGGGAGCGGCTGATTGATGTGGAATGGGGAGAGACTCCGGAAAATGAAAGCGGCGGCCAGTATCTGGCGGAGCTGAAGCTGTTCGCGGATGACCGGCAGGGCCTTTTGATGGAGATCTCCAAGATCTTCAGCGAAGGAAAGATGGATGTGAAGTCTATGAATGTCCGGACCAGCAAAAAGGGCACGGCTACCTTCGACATG
Organism: Faecalicatena sp.; assembly: GCA_009774255.1. Lineage (GTDB taxonomy): Bacteria > Bacillota > Clostridia > Lachnospirales > Lachnospiraceae > Schaedlerella. The sequence continues at coordinate 2,846 of VSNK01000348.1, read as the reverse complement.
GGATTTATCGTACATGGAAGGGAAGAGCTGGATAAGGTCATCGAGAAGATGTACCAGTTAGAAGGTGTGATCGATATAGAAAGGACAGCAGGGTAAGGGGCAGGAAATATTATGAAGATAAAGAATTTTGTGATCGGAATGATCGGTACGAATTGTTATGTTGTGAGCAATGAAGGGACAAAAGAATGTGTATTGATCGATCCTGCGGTTTATGCTCCGGAGATCACGGCATATATCCGTAGCGAAGGATTGGTGATGCGGGCCATCCTTCTGACCCACGGACATTTTGACCATATTATGGGGATTGACGGATTTCTCGAGGAGTTTTCGGTTCCGGTCTATGCGCACCGGGACGAGGAAGTACTGCTCAACGACGCTTCCATGAATGCGTCCCAGGAATTCAGAAGGCCGTATGCATATTCCAAAGCGTCCTATGTGGAGGACGGACAGGTGCTGAAATTGGCAGGAATGGAATTTCGGGTGATCCATACGCCGGGACATACCATTGGGGGCTGTTGCTATTATCTGGAGCAGGAGAAGATCCTGTTCAGCGGTGACACACTGTTTCGGGAATCCATGGGAAGGACGGATTTTCCCACGGGAAACGGCAGAGAGCTTCTGCGTTCCATTCGGGAGAGGCTTCTTGTTTTGCCGGAAGAAACGATGGTATATCCGGGGCATATGGAGTCAACGACCATCGGAGATGAGAAAAAGTATAACCCATATTTATGACATGGTCCGCATGTGTGTGAAATGACTGCGGACAAGGAGCATATGGCAGAGTGGTTTTGAAGAAAAAGAGAGACTTATGATTACAATTTTATGTAAAGAAACACTGTATACTTATAATTCATATCATATGGCAAAAGCCTTTTTCCCAGAGGCGGAGATCAGGCAGACCGTGGATGAAGAGCAAGAACCTCTTGTAGAACTTGTGTCAGACGGAGGTTCTTGCTTTTCCGTTATGCCGGATCAATTGAAACCTGTAACCGATCAAAATGAGAAGAAGAAACAGGTCACACAGAGGCTTTATGACTATCTGTCCTCCTATACCGGTAAAAAACTGGCCTGGGGAACGCTCACCGGGGTACGGCCTGTGAAGCTTGCCATGGGCAGGCTGGAAGCAGGGGACGGTGAGCAAGGGGCCGCGGACTGGATGCAGAGTACCTATCAGGTGAGTCCGGAAAAAGCCAGGCTTGCTGCGCAGATCGCCGGGCGGGAGAGAGCTCTGCTGGGCCTGCTGGACTATGAGAATGGTTTTAGCCTGTATATCGGGATTCCGTTCTGTCCCAGTATCTGTACCTATTGTTCTTTCAGTTCCTCGCCCATCGAGCTGTGGAGGAACCGCACGGATGCCTATCTGGATGCATTGTGCCTTGAACTTCGTGCAATCGGGACAATGACAAAAGGAAAAAAACTGGATACGGTCTATATCGGCGGCGGGACACCTGTTTCCCTGGAAGCAGAACAACTGTACAGGCTGCTGTCTCTTGTGGAGGAAATATTTCCGGATGTGAAGCACAATAGACTGCGGGAGTATACGGTAGAGGCAGGACGGCCGGACAGCATCACGGGAGAAAAGCTGGAGGTTCTGAGGAAGCACCGGATCAGCCGGATCTCCGTGAACCCGCAGACCATGCGGCAGAAGACGCTGGATCTCATCGGCAGACGCCATACGGTGGAGGATGTAAAGAAGAGCTTTTCTCTGGCAAGAGAGCTGGGCTTTGACAATATTAACATGGATCTCATCGCAGGGCTGCCCGGGGAAAATGCGTCGGACATGCGGGATACCCTCCGGCAGATCGAAGCACTGCGGCCGGATAGCCTGACTGTGCATGCCCTTGCCATCAAGAGGGCGGCGCAGATGGGGCAGGAGAAAAGGGAAGAGACAGCGCAGCCGCGGCATATGGAGATCTCCCGGATGATCAGCGACAGCGCGGAAGCCGCAGGGCGGATGGGGCTGGTGCCCTATTATCTGTACCGGCAGAAAAATATTGCCGGGAATTTTGAAAATGTTGGCTATGCAAAGGTTGACAAAGCCGGAATTTACAATATACTTATTATGGAGGAGAAACAGACCATCGTCGCCTGCGGAGCAGGGAGCGTGTCAAAGCGAGTTTATCCAGACGGGTTGATCAAGCGAAGCGAGAATGTGAAGGATGTTTCCCAATATATCGAGAGAATCGGGGAAATGATAGAAAGAAAACGTGTGTTATTAGAAGATTAACAATTCAAAATTCGGACAAAGATTGTTGAGTAGGATGCGGATTTTAGGTACAAAAAAAACACCGGAAGTCCAACAAATGTCCAACAAAATTTTTTGCGTTGGTACATCATAATACGCAATAATGCAATTTTCATCTCGGAGTCCAACAAAATCAGTGTAAATCCACAGATTCCTAAGGAGCGTTTCGGAAATAATCGAAACGCTCTTTTTTACGCCTTTCAAACAGGATTTCAGCCCTTTGGAAGAAATTGTAATGTCGGGCTAGTCCAACAAATTAAAATGCACATTTGGTAATAGTCATTTTATTCAATGAAAAGGAAAAGGAGGTTCACGGGATGAACAACACAGCGTTAAGAGCAGAAGCGCAGAGCGCCAACAACACACACATGGTTTTTGCAAACGAGGAACATGAGAAGTTTTATTATGAGAAACTGGAACAGGCGAGGTATCAGGACTGCTATCACAAGGCTTTGATCTACATTCTCGGTATTTCTGAGGACACGAGGAACCATTTCAGCCAGATTTATGATATGAAGTCCGGGTTCATCAAGCCGGAGTGCCTGCACCAGGGCTGGCAGACAAGCGGCAGTGTCCGGGTGGTAAGGATTGCTTTTAACCT
>VSNK01000347.1 GCA_009774255.1 Faecalicatena sp. | reverse complement strand
GGATTGCTCCTTTTCTGGATATTCCCATATTTTTTCCCGGATTTCCAATTTGTGTTATTAATTTCCGAGACCACACAGTATATATGTTCAGTTATAAATATCATTGCAGAAAAAAATCGTGTTAGAATACTAATGGGAAATTGTAAAATTGCAGAAATACAAAAAGGCTGGTGGAAATATATGTCTATTATAGGATATTATGATGGGACAAGAAACTTCGAAAAAGGCTGGAAACGATAGGGATGTAATCAGCTAATTGAGCTGTTTTTGTGAGAACGAAGGCAATGGAGAGCAGAACCATACCCTAAAAATAGCCGCCACTACAGCCGATAGTGACGGCTACGAATAAGCATTTCGCCCCCCTATATCATATATCCAATAAAGATAATAAATTTCTAAGCTGTATATTTAAATAATTGTTGAATTGGACAAGTTTATTCAATGTTGAAAAATCAATCCAAAAGTAATCGGATGGAAGTTTCCGAATTTCGTCCGGCCGGATCTCTATAATCACATTCCGATTCTGTTCATGGTAAAATCTTCCGCCTTCCTCGGAAAGAATCACATCTTTGAGAATTCCCTTTTTTTCTTTCAACTTTTTTAGAAAAAGCTGCTCAACGGTATTTAGATAATTTCTGGGATTTGTGGGCTCAAGCTGAATGATTGGGCCAATTTCGGCACTGTCAAAACACCCGATTTCTGGTTTTACACGCACCAAAAATTTTCTGATCCCCTGTTCAACACAGGTAAAAACTCCTAGGATTGCTATCCCGTTTGCTTCTACCAGGGGCTGCTCCCAGTACTTTACTTCTCTTCCTTCAATCTCAATATAGCAGTAAATGATCTTAAAATCATAAGGTACTCTGCATGAAATCTCTTTTCTCCCCACTTTCCAACTTTTCATGCTTTTTAATGGGACAAGGCGTGAACGCTCTTTACGATACATCTTACAATCATTTAATTTGTTAAAAATCTTATGCAGTACATCATCTGATTCGCTTTCAAAGATAGAGCCATATAAAGCTTTATCCAAAAAATATTTTTCGATCTCTTCCAATTCCATTTGCTTACAGCTGTTTTTATTGAAAGGGATACAGGATAATACTGTCCTGGTGTCCATATTGACCAGGTTATCGATCTTCATCAGCTCTTTGATCTGTCCTAAAGTCATCCACATATGGCTGTCTAAAATTTCCAATTCTTCGTTTTCCAGATAGATGATAATGTTTCGATTTCTTTTTTTATAAAATCTGGAGGATTGTTCAGACTGAATCTGGTCTACAACAATCTGATAGTTTGATGCATTCATAAAATATTCCAGATACGGAGGCGTGTTTCCTCCATGCTTCCGGGTAAAATTGCTCTTGGTTGCCTGTATCGTCGGCGAAATTTGTATTTTATTGACATTTCCAGGTTCAATTTTTGCCTGCATCAAAAAATTTAAAGTTCCATTTACCTTTTTGCATATAATTCCCAGATACCCGATCTCATTCTGGATAATGACGGGCTGCTCGTTAATAATGGTATCGTCTTCTATTTCCTGGTATCCTGCTAGCTGAAAAAAACTGTTATTTTTATTCCTGATATAACCATCTTCATTGTCATAATACCAGAAACCTGAATATGAAAAATCTATTTTCTTTATATTTACTCTTAGGCCTTCATATCTGCTGTTGATCCATTTTTCGATATCTTGTAAAGAATTGACACTTCCATTTGTATTTCTCCACGATTTTATGATCTCAAAAGTAATACTCATAAAACATCTCCCATAATGTTTAATCCGGACTTTAACGCATATAAAAAGAACGTATTTTCAGAGTTTTCCTCGAAAAATACGTTCTTTTTTCTTATTTGTGATTTCCCTGTCAAAAGGTCTTGGCAATGAAAATTGACTTTTGACATGCGAATCATTTATTTCGAACAACCTGATCGACCAATTTTGCCTGCAGTAAAATTTCCTCATACATATGTATTCTTTTATCTGCATTGAAAAGTTCCTGACAGAACTCTTCAAGAGAGTGACGAAAATGCCCGTCAGCACTCAGTTTTACCTCTTTTTTTCCGCCAGCCTTCTCAATCAGCACTACAGGTTCATATCCCGGAGGAGCGGTAAAAATACGATCTGTATACAGCCGTCCCTGACTTCCCCAGATTTCAAGGCTGCATCGGTAATGACAGTCCATGCCAAAACCAACCTGGCATACGCAGCCCTCCTCATTGGATAAAACAGCATTTCCATACATATCTACTTCATAGCCTTCCATATACGCCAGTTTGGAAGAATCTACTTTAACTGTATTTCCCAAAAAAAGTGTTGCCAGCTTCAACGTATATCCGCCTGCATCTAATAAAGCTCCGCCGCCAAGCTCCGCATTATATCGGAAATCTTCCCGCTTTCTTATTGGAAAACCGAAATCGGCCCTGATTAAACGGATATCACCTATTTCCCCTTCCTGGAGCATAGCCTGAATTTCTTTGATTTGTGAATGATACTGGAACATGTAGTTTTCATGCAGTGCAAGTCCTTTTTCACGCGCAGTATTTACCAGTTTCTCAGATAAGGAATATTCTGTTGTGGACGGTTTCTCCACGAGTACATGTTTCCCACATTCTAATGCCCGTTTTGCCCATTTATAGTGCAGGGCCGGCGGCTGGGGGATATATACGGCATCAATATCACTGCGGTTTATCAGGCTTTCAAAGCTGGTCTCACGTTCCATACGATATTCCTGGCAGAAGGCATCCAGTTTTTCCGGAGCATATTCTTCCGCTACTGCCTGTACGTGAACCCCATCCACCTCTTTCACTGCCGGCATAAAACGCCGGTATGCAATTTCAGAACAGCCTAAAATACCGATCCTCATTGGCTTTTACCTCCCTGGCTTTCATTCGCACAAAATCTTTTTTATGTTTTCAATCACGTATAGAGTATCATCTACAGTCATATCAGCATAGAGCGGTAATCTTAATACCCGTTCTCCAAAATCTTCCGTCACAGGGCATTGCTCCGGACGATATCCCAGCTTTAATCCCATCGGGGCAGAATGCAGAGGGACATAACAGATAAACGCATAAATCCGATTTTCTTTCAATCTGGCGACAAGATCCGTTCTGATCTCTGCTGTGGGCAGAATAATATTATACATATGGCCGTTATGTTCAATATCCGCCGGCAAAATCGGACGCCTCAGACAGCCTTTGTATTCCAGCTCTTCCAGCCCGTCCTGATAGGTATTCCAGACAGCCATGCGCTTTTCCATGATCTCATCGTAACGCTCTAACTGGGCATACAAAATGGCCGCAAGAACATCCGACGGCAAGAAGGAGGAACCGATATCATGCCATGTATACTTGTCCACCATTCCTTTTAAAACCTGCCTTCGGTTTGTCCCTTTTTCACGGATAATCTCAGCACGATCCAGGAATTCCTTTCGGTTTAATACCAGGCCCCCGCCCTCTCCCATCACATAATTTTTTGTTTCGTGAAAACTAAAACAACCAAAATCGCCCAGAGTCCCAGCGTATCTTCCTTTATATTTGGAACCTACGGACTGAGCGGCATCTTCAATCACATACAGGTGATGCTTTTCGGCAATTGTGTTTATAGTATCCGCCTCGCATGGAATGCCGGCATAATCTACGGTATAAATCGCTTTGGTTCTGTCCGTGATCAGGCTTTCGATCTTACATTCATCAATGTTCATCGTGTCTGGTCTGATATCGCAGAAAACGGGATGCGCCCCCCGGAGCATAAAGGCATTTGCAGTGGACGAAAATGTGAAAGATGGTACAATCACCTCATCACCAGGCTCCAGGTTGATCAGGATTGACGCCATCTCCAGAGAGGTGGTCCCGGAAGTCGTGAGCAGCATCGTATCAATTCCCATGATTTCCTCGAATTTCTCGTATACCTTCAAAGTATAAGGTCCGTCTCCGGAAGATTTGCTGTTTTTTAAAGCATCGACAACATAATTTAGTTCTTTCTCTGAAATTGAGGCTTTGTTAAATGGTATCATCTTTTTCTCCTTCTTGTATGGCAGTCTGTCTCTTAAAGTCAGTCCCTAAATCAGCAAAGTTATCGCTTATATAGAATTTGTATTCTGTCTCAGCGCAGCAGCGAATTAGTCCCTGCTATTTGCGTAATGATTCTACAGATTTTTTCCGTATCATTCTGATATATATCATAAGTATCAGGTTTCAACTGTTTAATCTTATCTATAATGACTCCCAGATTCGTCAGCTCGTCCCCATTCAAACCAACACATTGTTTCCGTTCTTCGAGTATTAATTTTGTATTATTATCTTCTGAATTTTCACCTCTGAAAAGCAATGCACATTTTTTCCTTTGAAGTAAAATTTCCGCGACTGTTGACCATCCTCCTTTTGCTATCACATAGTCACTGGCCGCGATATAGTCAGGCGTATTGACCATATCCTCAGGAAGCATATGTACATTAGCGCCCTCCATCTTTAACCCCCTGGTCACCAGAAATTCATATGGAAGATGACCAACAGGAATAGGACGGCTAATCTCAGCTGAACCGCCCAAACTGACAAAGATAATCTCTTTTGAAAATCTATTCCTGATTCTTTCTACTTCTGTTTTATCAACCGATCTGGATACCATGGAAACACATTCATAATCTTTACAATATCCATGTAGTTCTTTTACATGGATTTCGTACCAGACTGCCTTGTCAGCCATCCGATAGCATTCCTCATAAGGCTCCCATATCTCTCTGCTGTAATAAGATTTATACATTTCTGACCATGTAAAATTACCGATCAGAAGAGAAGGAATCCTGCAGGCTCTTGCCGCTTTCAGTGCCCAGGGAATAATATCAGAAATTACAATATCAATCTTATTCTCTATCAGGAACCGAACTTCCCTGTCAATATAAAAATCCCAATGGATAAAATCTTTCCTTATCGTCTGTTCCATTTCTGAAATATTTGGAATCATTTTTCCTTTTTCCAGAATGAGTCCATTTTCATTACAATCTTCATAATAGTAAATACGAGAAACGTATTCCGATAAATTGCGTTTCAAAAAATCACATCTTACCGAATCCGTTTTTATATATATTATGCTGTCCTGATTATTTTTCAATAATTGTATGATAATGGGAACATTTCGTGAAGCATGGCCGAAACCATGATTTGTTATATAAAAGGCGTATCTCATAATGTTTACCCTATTTTAGAGGTTCCACGTAAATATAATATCCTAATCTGGAGGAACTATCTACCACTTTACCCAAATTTTTATAGTCAATTGAACTAGCTCTATATATATCATGAGTTC
>VSNK01000346.1 GCA_009774255.1 Faecalicatena sp. | reverse complement strand
GTATAATAATACAAAAGATGGAAAAACATCATCAGGAGAGTTCCTGCCAGATAGTGGAAAACTTTATTAATCAGGAGATTCCCTGCCAGATAGTGGGAGATTTAAAAATCGAAGGGTGATCGTTATGATCGCCCTTTTGTTTGCGGGAGATACTAATGACAGACTTAAAATTATATGAAGTATCTGAAGAATACATTTCGTATATCAGTACCGTTGAAAAAAAGGTTTTTTCCGCAAAAGAGAATGACCGGAACCATACACGGAAGTATCTGGGTATCGTATACAGCATTAATGGGTATAATTATTACATTCCCCTTTCTTCCCCTAAAAATTCTGATTACAGGATGGATAACGGAATCCGTAAGATACGTGGAAGCATTATTCCAATCATCCGCATCACTTCTCAATCCTCATCAGGGGAACTGGAATTAAAGGGAACATTAAAATTGAGCAACATGATCCCTGTTCCTGCGTCGGAATTAACACTATACGATATGGAACATGAATCAGACTCATTCTATAAGGCACTCATACATAAGGAAATGCTTTTTATCCGTAAAAATAAAAATAAGATCATCCAGAATGCAAAAATTCTATATAAACAGAAAAAGGAAAACAACCCTGCTATTGGATACTTGAAAAGCACCGTTGATTTTTCATTACTCGAAAAAATGCATGATATGTTTCAGCATAACAATTCCGCATATTGCCGAAAGAGGTGATATGTAACATAATCAGAAAAAAATATTTCCAACCGCACAGTTGGAAATATTTTTTATGGAAAGAAAAAGCAGAAACAGGGTACACTAAAATACATGATTGTATGAGCAGCGATACTTTTTATACTATAGGAAACTTCTAAGGAGGCAAACCAATGTTGAAAATATTATTTTATGACACAAAAAGCTACGACAAGGATTCTTTCGAGGAGAAGCGCCTGCAGTATCCGGAACTGGAAATTGATTATCTGAAATCGGAACTGACTCCGGCCACAGCAAGGCTCTCTAAGGGTTACGAGGCGGTCTGTGCTTTTGTAAACTGTGAGATCGGCACTGCGACAGTCCGCCTTCTCCATGAAAATGGAGTGAGGCTGATCCTGCTTCGCTGTGCCGGCTTCAATCATGTGGATATAGAAAAGGCAAATGCTCTTGGCATCAAGGTCATGCGGGTGCCGGGATATTCTCCGGAAGCGGTGGCGGAGCATGCCATGGCTCTGGCTCTGGCAGCGAACCGGAGAATTCACAAGGCGTACGTTCGTGTCCGGGAAAATGATTTCAGCCTGGGCGGCATGTTGGGGTTCAATTTTTACAGAAAGACTGCGGGAATTGTGGGAACCGGAAAGATTGGGGCTGCTATGGCAAGGCTTTGCCATGGATTTGGCATGGAAGTGCTAGGATTTGATAAATATCAGAATCCGGAGCTGGATTTTGTTAAATACGTGACTATGGATGAGCTGCTTTCCCGAAGCGATCTTGTGTCTCTTCACTGCCCGCTGACGGACGAAACCTATCATCTGATCAGCAGGGAGACGATCCGCAAAATGAAGGACGGTGTGATCCTGGTGAATACCTCACGGGGCGGACTGGTGAAGACCGAGGATCTGATCGAGGGAATCCGGGCAAGAAAGTTTTTCGCAGTGGGGCTGGATGTATATGAAGAGGAAAAGCGAAATGTGTTCGAAGACCGTTCCGATGAGATTCTGGAAAGCTCAGTCACGGCGCGGTTGCTGTCATTTCCGAATGTGGTGATAACTTCCCATCAGGGGTTCTTTACCCAGGAGGCGTTAAACGCGATCAGTGAGACGACCCTGGAGAATGCGATGGCATTTATGAACGGTGAGTCCACGGGAAACGAAGTGAAATAGGCCGGATTCGTTACAGTTCGCTGGCTGGCCAGTGAACTGTAACCGCGTTTGTTACTATTCACGGCCTAACCGGCCGCTCATAGTAACGACATCTGCCATTTAAAATCGCCTTCGGCGATGGGGCAGATGTCATCGCCCCATCATGAGGCCATGCGAATTACGCTACATATTGGAGCCTTTACGGTAACAATATTCGTAAAAAGCAGAAACCGCCACTCGGCAAAGTGACGGTTTCTTGAGCGTTGCTTAACTAACCTAACCTGGATAATTAAATTGGGTTATACTAGTACTCCGTTGCTTGCGGCGTTTTAGAAAAGCGGGGTCCAGAATTTTGAAGATGAAGACGATATAATTGCATAAATGGTATTTTCCAGTAATAACCCCCCTTACCTCTGCATACGATAAATTAGGACATGCGCTGAGGTACATGAAAGGGGGGATTCTTTTGTTTGAAGAGAAATCCATTGAGGAAGCGGCCGGACATTTCCATACGGATCCGGACAAGGGGTTGTCCTGGGCGGAGGCGGTGACCAGGCTGTCCGCGGACGGGAGGAACGAGCTGGAAGGGGAAAGGAAAAAAAGTATTCCGGAAACATTCCTGGAGCAGTTGAATGACCCGCTGATCTGTGTGCTTCTGACAGCGGCATTTGTATCATTTCTATTGAAAGAATATAGTGACACAGTCATCATTGGAGTTGTCATCGTACTCAACGCGGCGGTGGGAGTGATTCAGGAAGGGAAAGCCCAGAAGGCGCTGGATTCGCTGAAAAAACTGACCAGCCCGGAGGCGCACGTTCGCCGGGGCGGAGAGATTCGGAAAATCGCGGCCGCGGAGCTCGCTGCCGGTGATGTGGTACTGTTAGAAGCAGGAATGCAGGTTCCCGCTGATCTGCGCCTTACCAGAACCTGGAATCTGAAAATCGAGGAGTCCGCATTGACCGGGGAATCCGTTCCGGTTGAAAAGGATGCGGATTTTCAGGCGATGGGAGAACTGCAGATCGGGGAGCGGAAGAACGAAGCTTTTATGTCTACCATGGTGGCCGGGGGGCGGGGCGAAGGCATTGTGATCGCACGCGGCATGGACACCGAGATCGGAAAAATTGCTTCTATTATAAAAACAGTTCCGAAAGAATTTACTCCGCTCCAGAAAAAGCTGGCAGAGCTGGGAAAATTTTTGAGTATTGTATCCGTCCTGCTCTGCGTGCTGCTGTTCGCCATTGCGGTACTGCAGAAACGAGATATCCTGGAAATGCTGATCACGGCGATTTCCCTGGCAGTGGCGGCAGTGCCGGAGGGATTACCCGCAGTGGTGACCATCGTGCTGGCTATGAGCGTGTCCCGGATGGTCAAGGTGAATACGATCGTGAGAAAGCTTCCTTCCGTGGAGACTCTGGGGGCGGTCAATGTAGTCTGCTCCGATAAGACCGGCACACTGACGCAGAATAAAATGACGGTGACTCAGTGCTATGTCAATGAGCGCAGCATCCCCATTTCTACCAACAGCATAAGGGAGCAGGCGGAGATTCCGGAGTTATTTCTCCAGGGATTCGCGCTGTGCAATGACGCGGTGCTTCCCGAAAGCGGACGGGCTGTGGGCGACCCGACGGAAATCGCGCTGCTGGTGATGTCGTCCAACTGCGGAATCCGGAAAACGCAGACTGAAGCGCAGTACCCGCGGGTTGCGGAACGTTCCTTTGATTCCGGACGGAAGATGATGACCACGGTACATAGCAGTCAGCGCGGGCAAATTGCCTATACGAAAGGTGCTCCGGATGTGGTATTGAAACGCTGTACGAAGATTTACCTCAACGGCTCGGTTCAGCCGCTCAATGATGTGAAGCGGAGGAAGATCCAGTCCGTGCTGGAAGAAATGTCTTCCCAGGCGCTGCGGGTGCTGGCCCTGGCGATGAAGCAAGGGGAAGGAGAAGCATTGCTGAAAGAGCGGGAACTGGTATTTCTCGGTCTGGCAGGTATGAAGGATCCGATTCGGCCGGAGGCAAGAGAGGCGGTGGAAAAATTCGGAAAAGCTTCGGTCCGCACCATTATGATCACCGGCGACCATGCGGATACGGCATTTGCCATTGCAAAAGAACTGGGGATTGCAAAGAAGCCGAATCAATGTCTGACAGGCGCGGAAATGGACAATCTGTCGGATCACAATCTTCGGGTGCGCCTGAAAGACGCAAGTGTATTTGCCAGGGTTTCCCCGGAGCATAAGGTGCGGATTGTAAAACTCCTGAAGGAATGCGGAAATATCGTGGCCATGACCGGCGACGGGGTCAACGACGCACCGTCCCTGCGGACCGCGGATATCGGGATTTCCATGGGAATGTCAGGGACAGACGTGGCAAAAAATGCTTCCGATATGATTCTGACGGATGATAATTTTGCCACCATAGAAAAAGCAATCGAAGAAGGGAGGAGTATTTTTCAGAATATCAAAAAAACGGTGCTGTTCCTGCTTTCCTCCAATTTCGGAGAGATTATTACTATGTTTACGGCTGTGCTGCTGGGATTGGCCGCTCCGCTGAAAGCGAGCCATATCCTCTGGATCAATCTGATCACGGATTCCCTGCCGGCACTTGCCCTCGGGGTGGATGAAAATGATAAGGAGGCATTGATGCGTGAGCCGCCCCGGGATGCAAAGGAAGGGATGTTCGCCAACGGTGGGCTGGCATGTACCATATTTTACGGGATGCTCATTGCCGCCATCAGCCTGACCGCATTTCTGAAGATTCCCTGGGAAATGTTGGCGGAAGCAGGAGAACGGTTTACCGTGACAAATATTGCGGCAGTCCTGCAAAATGAGCAGGTACTGGCAAGGGCGCAGACCTATGCTTTTACCGTGCTGGGCATGTCACAGCTCTTCCATGCGCTGGGAATGCGGGACGTGCGGACATCCGTATTCTCCGGAAAAAGAACCTTCAATCCGGTGATGGCGGCGGCTTTCGGACTGGGAGTCCTGCTCCAGCTGGCGGTCACCGAGATCCCCTACCTTGTGAGGATGTTCGGAACTGCGCCGCTGGCATGGCAGGAATGGGCCGTGCTCATGATATTGGCCGCATTTCCGGTGCTGGCACATGAAATCTTTGTATTCACAGGAAATGGAGAGGGGGAGGAAGAAGAGGAAAAATAAAAAGAAGAATAAAATGATGGAATTCGGAAAGAAGAGGTGAGCCGGGCAGCCGGCTCATTTTTTCTATGAGTAACCCAATGTTTTCGATTCACGGTGTCTTGAACATTGCTGCAAGGCACCAGGGCATTGCGCGTATAAGAAAAATATATAAATGCTACTATTTCAAAAAAATAAGTGTACCATGCCCTTCCGCCTTCCTATTATGTCAAGCCCTAAATGTAAGTTTTTTGCGGGCTTAACGTGTTTTTATACCTCTTAAACAGGAGCCAATGGTGATGGATATCATCGTATCTGGTACTGAATAGTTGATA
>VSNK01000345.1 GCA_009774255.1 Faecalicatena sp. | reverse complement strand
CTGATGGAGACATTGGATATCTGGGATATGCAATTAATTGAGTATGGAACAAAAATAGTAGAGCGGAGAAAAAAATTTGTAGATCAGGTAAATAAAATAATTTCGGGGATTCATTATCGGCTGACCGGAGGCAAAGAAAATATTTCCCTTTCCTATGAAGAATCGACGGGAGATATGACTCTTGAGCAGGCCGTGAAGAAATATCGGGAAAGAGATCTGAAGTTCAAGAGTACATCTGTCGGTCCGCACAGGGACGATATGGGATTCAGGGAGGGCAGTCTGGATATTCGGAGATTTGGCTCTCAGGGACAGCAGAGGACAGCGGCACTGTCTTTGAAAATGTCGGAAATTGAACTGGTTAGGTCGGTGACGGGGGATACCCCAGTGCTTTTACTGGATGATGTTTTGTCTGAACTGGATAAAAACAGGCAAAACTATCTATTGGATAGTATACACGATATACAGACAATCGTGACCTGTACAGGGCTGGAAGATCTGATCAGCCACAGGTTTTCTGTCAATAAAGTTTTTTATGTGAAAGATGGAAGTATTGTAGAAAAAAATGCATGAATGTGAAAAACTTCGTGTTGTTTTACAGATTGAGGAGGTTATTGAATGAGTATGACTGGTACGGAATTTGATGCGGAATATGGGGCTGACCAGATACAGATCCTGGAAGGGCTGGAAGCAGTCAGAAAGCGTCCGGGCATGTATATAGGCAGTACATCTCTGAGAGGACTTCATCATCTTGTATATGAGATTGTAGATAATTCGGTAGATGAAGCGCTTGCCGGACATTGTGATACCATAAATGTGACGATCCATGAGGACAATTCTGTCACTGTAGAAGATAACGGAAGGGGAATCCCCGTAGGGATCAACCATAAATCAGGACTTCCGGCGGTAGAAGTAGTATTTACCGTGCTTCATGCAGGCGGAAAGTTCGGAGGAGGAGGATACAAGGTTTCCGGTGGACTGCACGGTGTAGGAGCTTCGGTAGTGAACGCCCTTTCCGAATGGCTGGAAGTAGAGATTTCCCATGAAGGACAGATTTACAGACAACGCTATGAGCGCGGAAAAGTTATCTATGAATTGAAGGTAGTCGGAGAATGTGATTCTGAAAAAACAGGAACCAAGGTCGTATTTCTGCCGGATAAGAAGATTTTCGAAGAGACAGTATTTGATTACGACGTATTAAAGCAAAGATTCCGCGAGATGGCATTTTTGACAAAGGGTCTGAAGATTATCCTTAGAGATCTACGTGAAGAAAATAAAAAAGAACAGACCTTTCACTATGAAGGCGGTATCAAGGAATTTGTCACATATCTCAATAAAAGTAAGACCCCTTTGTATGAGCAGATCATCTATTGTGAAGGGGAAAAGGACAATGTCTATGTGGAAGTAGCGATGCAGCACAACGATTCCTATAGTGACAATACCTATGGATTTGTAAATAATATTACGACTCCGGAAGGCGGAACTCATATTGTAGGATTCCGTAATTCTTTGACAAAGACATTTAACGATTATGCACGGAAGAATAAGCTGTTGAAGGACAGTGAACCCAATCTTTCCGGTGAAGACATCCGGGAAGGGCTGACAGCGATTATCAGTGTGAAGATCGAGGATCCACAGTTCGAAGGGCAGACAAAGCAAAAGCTGGGAAATAGCGAAGCAAGAGGTGCCGTGGACAGCATTGTCAGCAGCCAGTTGGGAATTTTCCTGGAACAAAATCCGAATGTGGCAAAGCTGACAATTGAAAAATCCGTCATGGCACAACGTGCCAGAGAGGCCGCGCGAAAAGCAAGAGATCTGACAAGAAGAAAGTCTGCTCTGGAAGGCTTGTCACTTCCGGGAAAGCTGGCAGATTGTTCCGATAAAGATCCTGTGAACTGTGAAATTTATATCGTAGAGGGAGATTCAGCCGGCGGATCGGCAAAAACAGCCCGTGACCGTGCAACTCAGGCAATCCTTCCTCTCCGCGGAAAGATATTGAATGTAGAAAAAGCACGGCTGGACAAAATATATGCAAATGCGGAAATCAAGGCTATGATCACGGCATTCGGAACAGGCATCCATGAAGATTTTGATATTACGAAGCTTCGTTATCATAAAATCATTATTATGACCGATGCCGATGTGGACGGGGCTCATATCAGTACGCTGCTTCTGACATTTTTATACCGGTTTATGCCTGAATTGATCAAGCAGGGATATGTCTATCTGGCACAACCGCCTCTGTATAAACTTGAAAAAAATAAGAAAATCTGGTATGCCTACAGTGACGAAGAGTTAAACAATATTCTGACAGAGGTTGGAAGAGATAATAACAATAAAATTCAACGTTATAAAGGTCTGGGAGAAATGGACGCAGATCAGTTGTGGGATACGACCATGGATCCGGAACATCGTATTTTGTTAAAGGTAACAATGGATGAAGAGACATCCTCCGAACTGGATCTGACATTTACCACCCTGATGGGAGACAAAGTAGAACCAAGAAGAGAGTTCATAGAAGCGAATGCAAAGTTTGTAAGAAACCTTGATATATAGCTCTTAAGTAACTGTGAGGGTACGGAACAGATATGCTCTTAAATATAGTGAACGACAAAATAATAATTTTTGTCGTTTACTATAATTTATACGAACTACTAATAAAGGAGACAGTATGGAAGATAATATTTTTGATAAAGTCCATGAGGTTGATCTGAAAAAGACCATGGAAAATTCCTACATCGATTATGCCATGAGCGTTATTGCCGCTCGTGCACTTCCCGATGTAAGAGACGGTCTGAAACCTGTTCAGCGAAGAATTCTATATTCCATGATAGAACTGAACAATGGACCGGACAAGCCGCATCGTAAATGCGCGCGTATTGTCGGCGATACGATGGGAAAATATCATCCCCATGGCGACAGCTCCATCTATGGAGCTTTGGTAAATCTTGCCCAGGAATGGTCCACCAGATATCCTCTCGTAGACGGACACGGAAATTTTGGTTCTGTGGATGGAGACGGAGCGGCGGCCATGAGGTATACTGAGGCGCGTCTCAGTAAGATTTCCATGGAAATGACGGCGGATATCGGCAAGGATACGGTAGATTTTTCACCGAATTTTGACGAGACAGAAAAGGAACCTGACGTGCTTCCATCCAGATTTCCAAATCTCTTGGTCAATGGGACAAATGGAATTGCCGTCGGTATGGCGACCAATATTCCGCCTCATAACCTGAGAGAAGTCATTGCAGCAGTCGTGAAGATCATTGATGATCAGATCGACGAGAATGGGGAGACATCTCTGGAGGATGTCATGGAGATCATCAAGGGACCTGATTTTCCTACGGGAGCGGAGATTCTCGGAACAAGAGGCATTGAGGAATCTTACCGAACCGGCCGCGGGAAAATCAGAGTACGTGCGGTATCCAACATAGAGCCCATGCAGAATGGAAAAAATCGGATCGTTGTGACAGAACTTCCATTTATGGTAAATAAAGCAAGACTGATTGAAAAAATAGCGGAACTTGTGAAAGATAAGAGGATTGACGGGATTACAGAGCTGAGTGACCAGTCCAGCAGGGAAGGAATGCGGATTTGCATAGAGCTTCGGCGGGATGTAAATCCGAACATCATTCTAAATCAGCTTTATAAGCATACACAGCTTCAGGATACGTTCGGAGTCATTATGCTTGCTCTGGTAAATAACGAACCGAAAGTTATGAACCTTTTGGATATGTTGAAATATTATCTTCAGCACCAGGAGGAAGTCGTTACAAGAAGAACCAGATATGAGCTCAACAAAGCGGAAGAGCGCGCTCATATATTGCAGGGATTACTGATTGCACTGGATCATATAGATGAAGTGATCCAGATTATCCGCGGGTCGAATACAGTTCAGATTGCAAAAGAAGAGTTGATGAAGCGATTTGAGCTGAGTGATGTTCAGGCTCAGGCTATTGTAGACATGCGTCTGCGTGCTCTTACAGGTCTGGAACGGGAGAAGCTGGAAGCGGAATATGCGGAGCTGATGAAAAGAATCGAGGAGCTAAAAGCAATTCTTGCCGACAGAAAGTTGCTCCTTGGCGTGATCAGGAAAGAAATTCTTGTGATCTCTGAAAAATATGGAGATGAAAGAAGAACAAGTATCGGATATGACGAGTTCGATATTTCTATGGAAGACATGATTCCGAAGGAAGATGTAGTCATTACCATGACAAAACTCGGATATATTAAGCGTATGACCATTGATAACTTTAAGAATCAGAACAGAGGGGGGAAAGGTATCAAAGGAATTCAGAAGCTGGATGAAGATTTTATCCAGGAGCTGTTTATAACTTTTACCCACAATTATATCATGTTCTTTACCAATAAAGGACGAGTGTACCGGATGAAAGCCTATGAGATTCCGGAAGCAGGGAGAACTTCCCGGGGAACCGCCATCATAAACCTGTTACAGTTGATGCCTGATGAAAAGATCACTGCAATGATTCCAATTAAAGTGTATGATGACAATCAGTTTCTGTTTATGGCGACAGAGAATGGACTTGTGAAAAAGACCCCTCTGTACGAATATAACAATGTCCGTAAAAAAGGACTGGCGGCAATCAATCTTCGTGAGGATGACAGTCTGATTGAAGTTAAGATTACTGATAATGAAAAGGAAATCCTGCTTGTAACAAAATATGGGCAGTGTATCCGATTTGACGAAAAGGATGTTCGTTCTACCGGAAGAACTTCCATGGGAGTCAGAGGAATCAATCTGTCCGATCAGGATGTAGTAATTGGAATGCAGGTTCACACGCAGGGAGATAGTTTACTGATTGTGTCGGAAAAAGGAATTGGAAAGCGCACCATAATGGGGGAATTTACCATACAAAACCGCGGAGGTAAAGGAGTAAAATGCTATAAGATCACAGAAAAGACAGGCTACGTAATCGGAATGAAGGCTGTCAATGAAGACGATGAGATCATGATGATCAATAGCGAAGGAATTATTATAAGAACCTCCTGCGCGGATATTTCAAAGCTCGGAAGAATTACTTCCGGTGTAAAACTGATCAATCTAAAAGAAGATGAGAAAGTAGTCAGTCTGGCAAAAGTAAGAAAGGCTTCCACGGAGATTGACGGAGAAAAAATAGAGATAGAAGAAGAG
This sequence comes from Faecalicatena sp., assembly GCA_009774255.1. GTDB lineage: Bacteria > Bacillota > Clostridia > Lachnospirales > Lachnospiraceae > Schaedlerella. The sequence continues at coordinate 165 of VSNK01000345.1, read as the reverse complement.
AACAATGATGAGATAGAGGATGAATAAACAATCCAAAAATCTACAAAAATCTATTCGGAAGAAAATGAGGATAGGAAAATAACCTATCCTTTCCGAATTTTATCAGCTCTTTATTTTTATTTTTAGTAAAAATTATGGCAGAAATAATTTTATTATAAATAATTT
>VSNK01000344.1 GCA_009774255.1 Faecalicatena sp. | reverse complement strand
TGAGCCTGACAAACCGCATATTTTCGTATATTTTGGTTGTAAAATATGCATGGTAGCGGCTTAAGTTAATGACATTGGTTCACTCCTGGGTCGTGCACTACGCTGCATGGTCACAGGCCAGTACGTACTGGGGCTGGAATCCGGCCTCTTGCCGTAAGGCAACTTTGAATAGGCCGGATTCGTTACAGCTTATGGCAAATTAGAGGGAATCAAATGCGAAAGGAAAAGCACAATCCAGACGAAGCCAGTATCGTCAAGAAATATTTGTGAGTTAGTAAGAATCCTGATATAATTGAACGGAATTGATTATATTCTGGTAGGCGACTACTATATCCCGGACTTGAAGTTGCCGGAGGAGAATCGCCCCATCGGATGCTATGGGCGGCTGCATCGGGAATATCTCAAACAGGAACACCTGGCACGGTACAGCTTCCTTAGGAGTTGTAGAAAAATAAGTGACACATCTTGGCTTGTCTATTTCTCCGGCTGCACAGGGCAAAAAGCCTCGACGTAGCCCTAAGGAATCCACCATGCTTCGCATGATAACCCCTTAGGACAAAGCCCACTACGTTGCTAAGCGCCAGTGACGCTTGTTCAGCAAGGACCGAAACGAAGTGTAGAACTGCGTTTTTTGACCTGCACATCCGAAGAAATATCCTGCGCAATCTGTATCACTTATTTTTCTACAGCTTCTTATCCTGACCGGGAATTTGTAAAGGAGAATTTTGTAAGGTTGTCAAATATTGCGTCTGCTATTATAATGAAGCAAGGAGGATTGGCAGGGATGGAGCAAAAAATAAAAATACCTATTAGTATTTTAGGAGCAGGGTCAGTGGTATATATTGATTATCCATATGAGGATAAAAATAAGTATAAAAGAAGGCCTGCCGTTGTTTTGTCATATGAGAACGGAAAAACGAAGGTTGTCTTATTAAAAATAAGCAGTGTGGAAAAGTATCAGGATTCAAAAAAATATCCCTATGCTTATAAAATTAAGGATTTACAGCAAAGTGGATTGCCTAAGATATCATATGTTCTTGCGGACAAGGAATTATTAGTATCAGATAATACACAATGCGAAGGAACTGGAAGATTGTCGCTCAATGATTTAAAAGCAGTGAATACATTGCATAATCTCGCAGTATTAGCACATAGACAAACGACACAGAATTATGGGGAGGAGATATTATGATCGCGATTCCTAAAGCTATTTCTATGGAATTTGTCAGAGGCTTGACTCCGACAGATGTAAGGGAAATACTTGAAAATGCATCGGATTCTATTATTGATCAGGTTATCGCATTATTGCCAATACCAACACAGGAAGATTATTTGGAGGCGCATAAGTTTTTAGATGATGGGATTTATGATTCCGACGGTAATATTATTGGTGAAAAGCATCCTGAAGACTGATATCTTGTTATTTGGATGAATGAGTAAGAGAAAAATTCCAGTTTGACGAACTGGCAGCCCATCAAAAAACTAAAATAACTCGCCGCCTATTAGCGGCACACCCAAGCAGGAGATCTAAAAAAGGTATCCTGCTTGCCATGCGGACGATGGACGAAAAAGGAAAATGGCTCCCCAAGTGTTGCAAGGTATACGACCTTGACGGGAACGGCGAAAGAATCAAACGACCGCCCGGAACGGCTTGGCCTGCGCTCCTATGCCCGACAGGGGATTAACCAAATCCCCACCGTCCACATGGGGCCAGCCGCCTGCCAGAAAGCTTTATTGTTCCTGCTAATTGGGGATAACACAGGTCACGCCTAGTGAAGGGGTGACCTGTAACCATAGAGGAGCAGCCCCAGGCATGTATATATTGTCATGACGTCGGAAAAAGTTTTTAAATTATACTCACGGCCGATGAAATCTGGCGCAGTATAAATTACCCGATTTCTTTCCCCATATACTCCCGGTAGAGTACCGGCAGCAGCACCGCCGTCAGCACTGCGTACAGCACCAGAAGCACCGGTACGGAGCCTACTGTTTTTCCGCCGATGAAATACAGGCTGAACAAATTGAGCGCCGTTCCGACCTGGAGGAGCTGGTCCGGCAGGAGCCCCAGGATCCTGCTGACCGCCGGACTGTGGATATTTGCCAGGAATGACGGGACAAATATCAGCACAAACGGGACGGTCACCGCGATCACGGTAGACCTTGTCTTTGCCGATACCAGCATACTGAGGAAGGAAATGAACAGGCATCCGATGTATCCGCCGGATACGATCAGGAGATATTTTCCCAAAACGGAAATGTGGTAAAAGCATTTCCAGCTTACCCAGTCAGCCTGCACCGGACAGGACCAGCCGTCCGCACCCAGGCAGAGCAGGATGACCGCGGTATAAAGCAGGACGGCGGCCCAGTAGACCACAGTGACGATACAGAAGCCGGCCCGGATTTTGGCCGCGGTCGCCTTGCTTCGCCCATGCAGCGTAGAAAAGAAAATGGCGTCCGACCGCCACAGAAATTCATTGGAAAAAATCCCTCCTACAAGGTAGCCCAGCACCAGAGTGATCACCATGATGACGGTCGGCGCTAACTGAAACAGCTGTGTCCAGCCTTTCATATAATCATAGGAAAATGGGGTTTCAAGCTCTTCATACTGAGCCAGCAGAAACGCTTTCTCCGCGCCGGAAAACTGCTCCTTCGCATCCGTGTCCAGCCAATCCGCCAGCAGTGCCGTCCGATTGGTATAAAACGAACCGGCATCTTCTTCTGTCAGGGAATCCGCCCGGTAATAATCGTATTCCTGAAAGCCTTCCCCATAAGAACAATTTAGCAGGTCACGTATTTCCCTGATCCCCTGCCCGCGGCTATAGGCAATCTGATTGAGATGTATATTGTCTGCCTTCGCCTCCGGGGATTCCCGGATCTGGCGGTTCTTACGGATGACCTGCCGGATGGTTTCCTCGTCCAGTTCCCCTGTCCATTCCTTTTGCGCCGCTTTCAGCTTCACGATCGCGGACGGGCCGGTTTCAGTTTCCCCGTTTTCATTGACATAGGAGACATCCAGCGCCGCGAAACACGTGATCCCCAGTACCGCAAGGAGCAGCAGGAGCGCAACCCGGCCGCCCGTCCTGGAAAATACCTTTTTGATCTCATATTTCATCATATTCTTCACCCGCTTTCTCACCAAAATAATATAGAAATACATCTTCCACGGTCGCTTCTTCCTCCACCGCCCCGGGGGAGGGCCTTTGCGCTGACAAAAGCCGCAGCTCCGTATAGGCTGACTCTGCTCCGTGCAGAGTCTTTACATTTGCCACCTTGTATGCCTTCATCCAGGAATCGGCCGACTGGCTTTTGACCCGGACGGTCCATACCTTCTCGTCTATGGAGGCAGTGAGTTCTTCCGCGGTTCCGGACAGACAGATCCGGCCCTGCTTCATCAGAAGGATTTCATTCGCGATATATTCGATATCTGATACGATGTGGGTCGAGAGCAGGACAAGCCGCTCCTTGGCCAGCTCGCTGATCAGGTTCCGAAAACGGATACGCTCGTTGGGATCCAGCCCGGCCGTAGGTTCATCCATGATCAGGATCCGCGGGTTGTTGAGCATGGCCTGCGCAATGCCCGCGCGGCGCTTCATCCCTCCGGACAGCTTTTTCATTTTCCGGTTTTTCACCTTTGCCAGGCCCACCTGGTTCAGTAAAACCTCGGCCTGCTTTTTCGCGTATGCCGGGCGCAGCCCCTTGAGGGACGCAATGTACAACAGATAGTCCTGGATAGAAAAATCCGGGTAGTATCCAAAATCCTGGGGCAGGTATCCTAGAAGCCTGCGGTATTCCCGGCCCATCTCAAAAATATCCGTCCCGTTCCAGGTGATCTGCCCCTGGGTTGGTTTCAGCAGCGTACACAGCATGCGCATGAGCGTCGTCTTGCCTGCCCCGTTGACACCGAGCAGTCCGTATACTCCGCTGGTGAGCGTGCAGGAAATGTGATCCACTGCCGTAATGTCCTGAAATTGTTTTGTCAGGTTTGTGATCGTCAGTTCCATGTTAGTTTTCCTCCCTCCGTATAGATATTCCTCCACCCCTTCTGTCCGTGGAAAACGCAGTAGCCGGTATAAAAGGCCGCGGCAAGGGTCACGGCAAGACAGGCAGGGGCGGAGAGCATTTCGTAGATTCTTTCATTTGCCGCAAGCTGGATCCAGAGGACACACCACACGGTGCACGCCAGCAGCGCAAACGGCTCGGATCCCATTCTCCGGCTGTACAGCGTGCGAAAGCAGATGCAGCAGGTCACCGAATAGGGCAGGAAGAACTGGAACAGAACCTCCTGCGGCAGCATTTTCCCGGTCAGAACGACAGCAGCAAAAAATGTGCCCAGCAGCAGGAAATCCACGATCGCAAACAAGAAGATCCGGGCCGCGTAGACCTGCCGCAGGGAATAGAATGCCGTTCCTTCAATATCCGTCGCGTCCGTGCTCCTGTTTTTCCACAGCTCCGGAAGCAGGAGGATGGCAAACAGCGGCGCCGTGCCTCCCATGCATTTGCGGACGACAGCTCCGCTTTCCGAGACGGACAGCAGGAACCACAGGATGAGCAGGAGCGCCGCCTGCAGCATCCACCAGCGTTTCCGGATATATCTGCTCTGCTGATAAATGAACTCTGCGCGGGAAAGCTGTCCCTGCGCTTCCATTTCGTAAAACGCCGCTTTGGATAGGCGGATGGTCTCCCGCAGGCGGAGGCCATCAGAGCCGCAAAGTCCGGCAGGATCGCAAAGTCCGGCAGGGCCGGATGCAGTGTGGGAAATGTGTTCCTCCGGCGTGAGATATTTTTTAATCTGAACATCTGATCTTTTCATGGAGTCTCCTTCCTATAGTTATATTTCAAAATAAGTTACATTTGTAACTACTCAGCACAGGATAGCGCATTTACTGCGCTATCCGTACGAAAACGTATAAATCGCAAGAGCAATCCCCATTGCCGCAGGCAATTTTCATGGGATTGCGGCGTAACTACGAAGGTACTGAGTAGTTACTTACATTTCAAAATAATCGGACATCCATTCCCGGATCTTCCGGATCCTGTATTTTACAAGCGGAAGTCCGATTCCCAAGATTCTGGCGATATCCTTCTGCTTCTGTTCCTGCTGGAAATACAGGACAGCAACCTCCCGCAATTCCTCCGGAAGGGCATCCAGGGCCCTTCGGACGTCCAGAGTCCGCTCCAGATCCTCTGCCTTGAGATCAGGGCTTTCCGCCAGTACCTCGATGGGAAGCGTATTCCGGTTCCCAGCCTTGTTTTTTCTGTAATAGTCGTTGCAGACATTTGCCGCGATCACGTAGAGGTAATTTGCCGCTTTCCCGTAATGGCGGTA
>VSNK01000343.1 GCA_009774255.1 Faecalicatena sp. | reverse complement strand
AAATACATCAGATGTATTGAAGAAAGACTTGCGAAATGTTAAGATAAATCCACAATAACATAAGACGTCAGATGTTATGCAAGGATATAGAAGGTAATGGTTCAGAAAAGTGCAGAAAAAAGTATAGCAGAAAATGAAGGAGGTATATATTATGGCTGGTGAGGCAATGGCATTAAATCCGACCAGGCTGGTGATCGCTGCAATCGCAGGGCTGGCAATATTACTTTTACTGATTATCAAATTTAAGGTACAGGCAATGGTTTCCATTCTGGTAGGGGCGATCGTAATTGGTCTCGGGGCAGGCATGCCCTTTGAAAATATTGTAACTGCAGTGAACGACGGAATCGGCAATACGCTGAAAGGAATCGCGCTTCTGGTGGGCCTGGGGTCCATGTTCGGCGCGATCCTGGAGGCTTCGGGAGGCGCGCAGACGCTGGCCGTCAGTATGGTAAAATGGTTTGGCGATAAAAAGGCAGCCTGGGCGCTGGGTATTACGGGTCTGGTCATTGCAATGCCGGTATTTTTTGACGCCGGACTCATCATCCTGATCCCGCTTGCGTTTTCCCTTGCAAAAAGGACCGGCCGCTCTTCTCTGTTTTACGCGATCCCGCTTCTGGCCGGACTTGCGGTGGGACATGCGTTTATCCCGCCCACACCGGGGCCGGTTTTGGTAGCAACCATGCTGGAGGTAGAACTGGGCTGGGTCATCATGGTAGGTGTTCTGTGCGGAATCTTTTCCATGATCGTGGCAGGCCCGATATGGGGAGCTGTCTGCGGGAATAAATATATGGTTCCGGTTCCGGAGCATGTGGCAAAGCAGGAAGATTTTGATGAATCCAAGCTTCCGAATTTCTGGACAATCGTAGGCATCATCCTGATTCCTCTGGTACTGATCATTCTGGATTCCGTGGCAGGTGTCGTTCCGGCGCTTAGCGGGCTGGCTCCGATTTTCGGATTTCTTGGAGAGCCATTTGTAGCACTGCTGATCGCAACAATCGCGGCAATGTTGATTTTAGGTCTTAAGCATGGTTATAATATGGATGAACTGGAAAAGATCATGACAAAATCACTGGAACCGACGGGGCTCATTCTCCTGGTAACCGCATGCGGCGGCGTCCTCCGGTATATGCTCCAGTATTCGGGCCTTGGTGATCTGATTGGAAATGCGGTTTCCTCCGCAAATCTTCCCATCGTCGTGGTTGCGTTTATCGTAGCTGCCCTGGTCCGGATCTGTGTCGGTTCCGCAACGGTCGCAATGACGATGGCAGCGGGTATTATTGCCGCCATGCCGGGGATTGCAGATCTGTCGCCTCTGTATTTGGCCTGCACCACGGCGGCAGTCGCAGGCGGGGCCACCGTATGCTCACACTTTAACGATTCTGGCTTCTGGCTGGTGAAGTCCCTTGTGGGAATGGATGAAAAAACCACCCTGAAAACCTGGACGATCATGGAAACGCTGGTAGGCGGAACGGGATTTGTTGTAGCACTCATCATATCATTTTTTGCATGAAACAAATTGTAACTACTCGGCAGAGCAGACCTCAGACCCGTCTGCTCTGCAGACTATCCGCTGCTGTGCTGAGTAATTACAACAAATCATATATTTGCCTAAAATCAAACAATATAAAGCAGGAAGGTAAATGCCTTCGTACGACATGCCGCCGAGCCAACGGTGAGGGGGCACCATATAAAAAAGGAGGAAGAAATCATGGAATTGAGAAGTCAGGAAATGCGTAAACATGCACCGGAGCTGGATCCGCTGCGTATCGGAACCGGTTGGAAGCCGGAGGATCTGTCAAAACCCCAGGTGATGATTGAAAGCACCTTTGGCGACAGCCATCCGGGCAGCGGCCACCTGGATATCCTGGTAGCGGAGGTGCGCAAAGGAATCGAGGAGGCAGGCGGACACGGCGCGCGTTATTACTGCACCGATATCTGCGACGGGGAAAGCCAGGGAACCGACGGCATCAATTACAGCCTGGCCAGCCGTGAGATGATCGCCAACATGATCGAGATCCACGCAAACGCCACCCCATTTGACGCAGGCGTCTATCTGGCAAGCTGCGACAAAGGAATGCCGGGCAATCTGATGGGGCTGGCGAGGGCCGATATCCCCTCTGTGGTCGTGCCCGGCGGTACCATGAACGCGGGCCCGGAAATGCTGACGCTGGAGCAGCTTGGCATGTACAGTGCAAAGTACCAGCGTGGAGAGATTGACGAAGAAAAATTGAACTGGGCAAAATGCAATGCCTGCCCGAGCTGCGGCGCCTGCTCTTTTATCGGTACAGCTTCCACCATGCAGATCATGGCCGAAGCTCTGGGACTTGCGCTTCCTGGAAGTGCGCTGATGCCGGCTACCAGCCCGGATCTGCTCGCATTTGCCAGGGAAGCGGGCGCACAGGCGGTAAAGCTTGCGACCATGCCGGGCATGCGCCCCAGCGAAATTGTGACCATGGACAGCTTTGAAAATGCGATCCTTGTGCATGCGGCTGTTTCCGGAAGCACAAACTGCCTGCTGCACATCCCTGCCCTTGCCCACGAATTCGGCCTCGAGATCACCGGAGATACCTTCGACCGGCTTCACCGCAATGCGCGTTACCTTCTGGATGTACGTCCGGCAGGGCGTTGGCCTGCGGAGTGCTTTTACTATGCCGGCGGCGTACCGGCGATCATGGAGGAGATCCGGGAGCACCTGCACCTGGATGTCATGACCGTAACAGGAAAGACGCTGGGAGAAAATCTGGACGAACTAAAGAAAAATGGTTTCTACGTGAGGTGTGAAAAATGGCTGCAGGATTTCAACGCTCGCTATCATGTGTCCCTGAAAAAAGAAGACATCATCCGGCCCTATGCGGATGCCATCGGAACCGACGGAAGCATCGCCGTCCTGAGGGGAAATCTTGCCCCTGAGGGTGCGGTCATCAAGCACACCGCCTGCCCGAAGGAAATGTTCAAGGCTGTCCTAAGAGCAAGGCCCTTTGACAGCGAGGAGGAATGTCTGGATGCGGTGCTGAAACACAAGGTGGAGAAAGGGGATGCCGTATTCATCCGCTATGAAGGACCAAAGGGCAGCGGAATGCCGGAGATGTTCTATACCTCTGAGGCCATCAGCAGCGATCAGGAGCTTGGAAAAAGTATTGCGCTGATCACTGACGGAAGATTTTCCGGAGCGTCCACAGGTCCGGTGATCGGCCACTGCAGCCCGGAAGCCGTAGACTGCGGCCCCATCGCCCTTGTAGAGGAAGGGGATCTGATCGAGATCGACGTGGAAGCGAGAAAGCTGAATATCATCGGGATCGCGGGAGAGCGCAGGACCATGGAGGAAGTGGCGGCTGTCCTGGAGGAGCGCCGCAAAAACTGGAAGCCGCGCGAGCCGAAGTATAAGAGAGGCGTCCTCCGCATGTTCAGCGAACACGCGGCCAGTCCGATGAAAGGGGCATATCTGGAATATTAGAATTAGAAAAAGGCGTGATCATTTTCTGGTGGATATTTCGCCTTACAATATTATCATAGGATACCGTGCAGGCGATTCTTATTTTCCCTTTGCAAATGGGATTTCACTTTGAGCTATGAGGCTGGGAAGGCTTGGAGAATAGATTGCAGGCGTGCATTTACACAGCTCCGCGCTTATTATGAAGGCTATCTGGGCGAAGCAATGGACGCGATGGAGGATTTGATGGAGGATCCGTGTCCTTAGTGTCGAGTAGATGTGGAGAGCGATCTCCACATCTATTCGACAAGCTAAATCCTTATACCACGTCCCCGATGAGGATATTGCTATGCATAGGAAACTGCCTCTTTATTAATCTCATCTAAACTTTTATTATCAAAATATTCTCTTCGCCAAACAGTATAATCAAAACTTTCTCTCTTATGACAGCGCTGTGTGCCAGCGACACATGTTTAGCGCGGACCGAAACGGAGTGTAGACCAACGCAGCAGATGGAAATTTAGCCAATCGAAACATAAGGTTAATTATATTGGATTATACTAGTACATCATTGCATTAATTCTTGAGTAATCAGCACTCGATATCCGCGCCATCTGCACGCCTGCTAACCTAGTTGTAGCCCACTACACCGTCGGTTAGCAGACGCACAGCTGACACGAATATCGAGCACTATTACTTCAAGATTAATGCAATGATGTACTAGCCTGTATGATGACCGAGTGTGCTTCATACGGTGGTCGCTTAATCAAGCAAATATCCGGCTTGATAGGAACATTCAAGATAGCTGGGATTCTGATAATAAATGTCTGTCTGAAACTCTGATATTTCGTCACTGATAAAGGATGAAAAAATATGGATTAATTCATCAACCTCTTTTCCCGGTTCTGCACAGTCTTCAATCATAATGCTGTATAACTTCCCAATGTCCATAAATCCGGGAACCGTGTATTTACAATCCGTAATGGTATCAAAATCTCCTTCGAAAATCTTATACTGTTCTATCACTTCATCACCTACCTGCTCAAAAGAGAGGCAGTGATTGACCTCTGCGTCATATAACTGCTTTTCAATTCCTTCCCTGCCCAATGCTTTTACGATAACTCCACGCTTATTTTTAGTTTGCCTGGCAATATACTCAATCAACGAACATACATAAAAAAAATCATTTCTTTCTTTTTCGGTCATAAACAACTTCACTCCTGTCAAATGTCAAACAATTTAAGGCTGACAATGTATGAAAACTTATCTGATGTGTCGGATATTTGAATTCCGCCAGCACCCAGAACTGCTTACGGCTTATTCTTCCTGTTATAAAATCATTTACATAATTCCAAACCGTGTCATTTGCCATAGGACCTTCTACAATATCGTATTGATGTGTTTCACCATTTCTGCATTTTGCAATAAAATCCAGCCATTCATCTGTCATTTGCTCAAATCTTAAAATAGATATTCCATCAATCGGCTCATAGGAATAATAATTGATCATTGGATCTCCTGTTCCACGATTAGCCCAACGTACTGCTTGCTGAAAATTATTTGTACAATAAAATCCCCATGAAAAATCTTTTGTATATCTTGTCTTTCGCACTTCCGGAAACTCGACAATCTCTTTACTTGCATGGTATAGAATCATATTCCACTCCCTTCCATTAGCCTGAATAAATTATCTGCTGATTTTCTAGTACATCGAAAAATAAGTTTCTAGCCAAATGACGCAGAATGATTTTTCATATGCAAGGCGGAGGAATGAGGCGTAGCGGTGGCTACGTCGATTGACGACAACGCAGCAGATGGAAAATCAGGCAAGTCATTGGGCTGGTTACTTATTATTCGATGTACTAGTACAGCATTGCGTAATTAACGGTGAATTCTGCACCTGCTATTTCTGCCAGCACTGCGTTGTCGT
>VSNK01000342.1 GCA_009774255.1 Faecalicatena sp. | reverse complement strand
AAATCATAGAAAATATATACTTAGTTGAGCATTTTTCCGAGAGGGTAAAGGATACGCTTGGTTCTGATGAAATGTATCGGCAGGTAACAGGAGTAAAAGAAAAAAGGAGGCGGCACTGGCCTTTTAAGAAAAATCAGGAGCTTCCTCCCAATCTGAAGGTTCTCAGGCAGCCGGAAAAGGAGATCTGCCCAAGGGCGCCGTCCGCCGCGAAGGAAAAGGAAATCCCGCGTGCAAAAGAGCACGAGGTGGCGGACATGATTGATGAGGACATTTCTGATTTACTTGGTTTCAGCGCGGATGAAAAGGATTTCCCGACAGGGGTTCTTGAGGCGCTGCCAAAAGAGGAGGACGCAGAAGAAAAAGGCGCCTTTAGTAAGGCGGAAAAGAGAAGGCTGCCATTTCGTGCGATAGCCTTTGGCATAGCGCTGGTCTTTCTTGCAACTGTTATCTTGTTTGGATTTTTCCTGTATTCCGAGCACCAGTCAAAGGAGACGGGGATACCGGTGATTTCCCGCTATTCGGAAGAAAGCGATAAAAAGGATATGAAGGCTGCCGGTACAGATGAAGCAGGGCATGCGGCAGATCAGGCAGCGAAAAAGAGGGAGAGACAAGAGAAAAAACAAGATACAAAAACTGCTGACCGTAATTTGAAGGATATTACTACAGAAAAAACGGACAAAGGACATGAAACACAGGAACAGACAGCATTGACAGCAGCGGCAGGCAGGTCGGGGCAGGTGCCGGTCTCAACAGAAACATACAATCCGGTGCAAGACCAGCAGGTGGTTTCTGCGCCACAGGCCGCCGCAGGAGAAGGACAGACATATAGCGTGGATATTGCAGAAAACGGGCAGCCATCTGTGCCGGCACAGCAGGAGCCGCCGGCAGTTTCCTATCAGGGAAAGATTGTTACCGGGGCAGAAGCAATCCGGATAGCCTATGCCAAAGAGGCAGAGGGAGTAAGCCTGTATCTGCAGACAAGGGAAGACGGGGAAGGAATATTCTGTGCAGATGTTATTGCCCAGATGGTGGATGGGACGTGCAGCTACCTGATACAGGAAAGCGGCACAGAGCAGATATCTTTTATCCAGCAATAGGGAATTTGGAGGGCAGTGGAACGAAAGGAGCAAGTCATATGACAGAAACGCCGTCAATTGAAATGATTTTAAAGGACCTGGAGAAACTTAGTGAACATGTAAAAATGTATAATACAGGGGCTTATCCCGCTTTTTTTCTTCAACTGCACACGGTGCTTCGGATTCAGGATATTTTAGATATGCAGCTTAGCGATTTGTATTTTTGGGAAGACGGCAGTATCAAGCTTCTTCCGGAGCTTATGTATGCGGGAGAGACTATCGAGCTTGATGAGAACGGGCGCAGGGAGCTTGCGTGGTATGCTCTGCAGCGGATTGCTGTGTGCCAGGCGCAGGAGGAGGCATTGGATGACTGGCTGTGCGTCAACAAGCAGGGAAAGCAGCTCCAGCTGCAGGCGTACCGCAAGATGCTGGAGCGTACCAGTGCGGAGCTTGGGTTCGGGGAAAATTATAATGTGGGCTACCTGCACAGCCTGTATGGATATCTGGCTATCGGCTGCGGAAGGAAGACTATAGACGAAACGGCAAAGGAATACCGTGTGGCGCGCTATTATCTGCTGAACAGGATATTTAAGGGCAGAAAGATACAGTATCTGGAGGATGTGATCCAACAGGTGGCAAATATTGAGGAGACGCAAGAATGACATTGGAGAAGGTATATAGTGAATTGATGGATCTGTACAATACCAGCGGAAAGGAGTTTTTCACAGAAGCAGCCGCTTTTCTGTCAGACTGTCTGCCGGGCAGGGAGCATACAATCCTTGGCCGGAGCGAGGAGGATGGATGGAAGCTGGCGGCCTCAACGATCCGGGATCCGGATGAGACAGAATTTCTAAGGAGGGCCGCCGGAATGGAATATAAAGATAACGGAAAAGAGTTTTTCTGCTTTACGTCACAAAGGCAGGGAATACGCAGCCATCTGGCAGTAACGCTTTCGGTCCGCCGGCGCGGGACTGCCGGGTTATGGATTATAGAGAGCCGGGCGGGAGAAAAAATTAATCCGGATAAGTCGGTATGGAGGATAGGGCAGCTGATGGCCTTTTTCTTACAGCTCTCACAGGATGAGAGGCTGCGGGTTTTAAACAGATATCTGGACGCCGCAACGGGACTGCCCGGCAGGATGTATTTCAGGCAGACGGCGGGCAGGATTCAGGAACAAGGGCACCAGGTAATCCTGTGCGGGTTTCGGTGGGATAAATACCGGGAGGGAATCCGCTTGAAAGGCTCCGAAGAGATGGAGGAAAGGGTACGGCAGCTTGCTGTGAAGGTTGCCTCCCTTGAATTGGGGAATCTGTATGCATTGTCTGAGGACACCATTGCAGTCATTTCCATAGCGGAAAGGCAGGAAGTGTATGCGCGGATGGAGAGCATCCTGGAAGAGGACGGGATGGGGAACGTGATAAAGGCAGTCATGATGCGCCCGGAACCAAAACAGGAGATTCTTACGGAGATGGAAGAACTGTTCAGTATGTGCAGTCCGGGGATTATCTGGTACAGGATGCAGGAGAAGGAGAGCGTATTCGCACCGTTTCTGAAAGCGGCTTCCCCGCAGAAAGAAGAGGGGAGCGCAGAAATAAATGAAGCAGGGGCGGACGAGAAGGAGAACCTGATGGAGGAATTTTTCAGGTCTCTGTGAAGGAAGGATGGTTTATGGGGTATTGGAGATGGGCAGGCCTTTTCATAGCCTGGCTTCTTATGGCGTGGATCCCTTTAAGTCCGGTACATGCGGCAGATAAGGCTGGACAGGAAGATGTCTATGATTCCCTGCAGGAGAGCATAGAGAAGAACTGGACGGACGGATTTGAACATCTGGAAGCAACGGATGAGATAGAGGTGAAAGGGTCTTTGATGGAGCGGATTCTGCGCAGCATTGCAAATGTCTTTTACAGGCATTTGGTGGGAATCAAAGGGTGGTCTTTGTTTATCGGTGTGATTTCGCTTGTAGTCGGTGTGTTTATCGCGGTGACTGCGAAACTGAATAAAAAGCTGAGGAGATTCGCGATTACTTTTTTTGTGGTAACAGTACCGTTACTGCTGATTATTTTTACATTTGGCATTACAAAGCTGGTCAGTATATTTATATAGGAAGAAAGGGGTTATTTATGAATACTTTGCAGAATATCAGCGACCTGTTCCTGGGAAACCAGGGGAACCGGCCGGGGGTGCCGGAAAGAAAGGGACATCTGAAAAAATACGAGTCGGCATTACAAAGCGGGGAATATATGATGCTGTCGTTTTCCAGGGTGGATTCCATAACAGGGGATCTTTCCCAGGTAGACGAAGATATCACGGTCATCATGCCGGCGGATCAGATTAACGGGAAACCTTACGACCTGCGCTACCGGGCGCAGAAGCTGGAGGATGTGTACTGTGTCAAGGTGACAGGGATTGATCCGGTGAGAAAAGTCGTATATGTGAGCCATCAGGCGGCAAGGCTTGAAAAGCGTCCGGAGATAGAGGCGGAGCTTAAGAGATATCTTTCAAAAAAGGAGAAGACACCGATTATCGTAAAGGGCAAGGTGCTGAAGATACAGACAAAGATGGTAAAGGGCGAGCCGGTAGATACCGGTGTGTGGCTTGATCTGTGCGGTGTGGGGATTCCGGCATTTATCTATGTGGGGAACTGGAAAAGGACATTTACAGAGACCCTGCGCGGGAAAGCGTCTTACGGGGATATCCTGGATGTGATGGTTCTGGAGAGGGTGGAAAGGAAGGGGATGTATTATTATTCCTGCTCGCGCAAGGAACTGGTACAGGATCCATGGGACAGCAAGGAACTGGAAGAAAAGTACCACAAAGGCGATATTGTGAAAATCCGGTGCCTTTCAAAAAGGGAGAATCACTGGTTTGGAGAGATCAATGGGCTGGACGACATTCAGGTGTTTGCGGAATATCCCTCCCAGAGGCATAACTTTGCCATTGTACCAGGGATGGAATATATGGGGACAATCTATTACATCAATGCCAGTGAGCGCTCTTTGAAGGCCAGGGTATTTCAGGCTCTTTCGCTGGAACAGATTGCAAGTGAGAATGAAATCCCTGCAGAGGAGCCGGGGGATGAAGGTACGGCATATATAGGCGGCGAACCAGAGAATCAAGATAGTGGGGCAGAGGAGGTATAAGAGTGGAAGGAACGGAAACCCGCGCCGCGCGGGATATCGTGGCAACAATGGGAGACAAGGTGCTGTTTGCTTATATTCCGGAGATGGAGGTCAGCGTACCGGAATCGGACAGAAGGAACTCCCTGGATAAGATTGCATGTTATTATCATGCAGAGCAGTTTGTGTTATCGGATCTGTATATCGGCTATGCAGTCTCGCTGTACCGGTTTACGATTCCCAAGGTGGTCGCTGCGACGGTGAAGGTACTGGGGAATTTCTGGCCGAAGAAGAATGTGCCTAAGAATATAGACAGGGAGGCGCTGCTTAGCAGGATCAAGAAAATGTGCGGGATGGGGATGCTGCGCAGGTTTGTCTATCAGCTGAACGGCAATAATATTGTGCTGTATTCTACGACGCCGGAATTTTCAAAGGTCATTTATCAGGCGTTGAAGATGAATACGGATGCAAGGCCGGAGAAGGATATGATACCGCCGATTGAGATTGTGGAGAGGGCGGCGGCATCTTTAGTAAGTTCGGAGCTTCTGAAAAGCCCATATCTGAAAGCGTTTGATTTTATGCCTGACTACAGGGATTCGGAGGGGCGGATCACATTTAACTCCAAGCTGACGCATGAAGTGGGGGATGAACGTTTTGTGACGATTATAGAGCCGTTTTTCACCAGGGTTGACAGCAAGCGTTTTACAAAGGAGGAATGGGAACGGTATCTCTCCCGGAAGGTATACGGGCTCCGTGCCTATATGGAGCAGATTGCCGGGAAGGAATCCTGCAGGGTTCAGCTGGTTGTAGTTTGTGAAGATATGGAGGATTTCAAAAAGATTGCGACGGTTATCTGCAATGTATTTCCGGAGCATGCGTTGGAGCAGATCTATTATACGGCAGAAGGGGCGTTAAAGAGCGTCAATTATGATATCCGGCAGAGTATGGTGCGTATTACATCCTTGAAGCAGGGGAGTGATTCCATGAAGCTGCCCGGAAGTGTCTCATCGCAACTTGCGTACCCATTTTTCTGATTATGGGGAAGAAAGAGAAGCTGCTTCTGGCGGGATGCGTTGTGCTTGTGTTCTTTGAGCTGGTGAAGTACGGGTGGGCTGTCAGGGTAGTGGTTTTAGGGTTTATTGGTTATCAGGTGTATGTGCGGTGGAGGAATAGATA
>VSNK01000341.1 GCA_009774255.1 Faecalicatena sp. | reverse complement strand
ACATTAAATGTTTTTAATTCTATTTGATTTTCTCTTTTTTTATTAAATCATTTTAATTCTATCATCCCACTTTTGGCAAAAATAATTCAGCCCACTTTTAGCAATGGGCCGAATTCAATTCCCCGAAACTCTTTTACAGAAATTTTTCCTATATTATATCCTGTCGCGGCCATTCGGCCGTTTAACAAGGTATACCCAAGGGCATCCCATTATGGCCATTCGCCCGTCTCATAAGGTATTGCAAATGAAATCTGTCGCTCAGTATACGTAGTTACTCCACAACGCCAAGTATCGGATTCATAACCTCCTGCGTCAGCACATTGATAAATCCTACATCCGTGATCGCATACACCGGAATCGCCGCCAGGCAGATAAAGGAAAGGAACATGAACGGAATCGTGATCGGGCAGCCCAGCTCATGGATGATACCGTTGAGCTTCCGCTTTTCCTCCGCCAGTTCTTCCCCTGACAGATCGGACAGCAGACCGCAGACCGGATATGCCACCGAGCCAAGGATTTCTCCGTCTTTCACGACCACCTGTCCTCCGCCGATCTCGATCAGGTAGTTCACCGCTTTCGCCATATCTTCAAAATTGGTTCCCATGACGATCACATTATGGTTGTCATGCCCCACGGAAGAAGCGATCGCGCCTGCCTGCAGATGGAATCCTCCCATAAATGCCTTTCCGATGTTGCCGTTGATTCCATAACGCTCTACCTGTGCGATATAGAGCACGTCCTGTGAAATATCGCATGTCACCACACCGTCTTCCACTGCCAGCTCCACTTCCCGGCCCTGGGTGATCGGAATCCACGGAAGCGTGTCCATCACCTGTACCTTCACCTTCTTTGCTCCCTCCGGCGCATAAATCTTGAAGCTGTCCGGGGTGACCGGATTTTTCAGGTGTGTGGTATTGAGCAGACATGGCTTATGGTCTGCCTTCGGATAAGAGACAAGACACGTTCCATTGTCCACGATCTGTTTCCCCCCGGAAATGACGCTCAGTACCTGAAATGCTTCCACTCCGGTCGTAATATTGAGATCCGCGCGTTTTCCCGGCGCGAGCCCGCCGATCTCGTCGTCCAGATGGAATGCGCGGGCGGCATTTAAGGAAACCATCTGAATCGCTGTCGCAAAATCCACGCCATTTTTCAGCGCCGTGCGCACCGCGTCGTCAAGATGCCCCCGGTCTACCGCGTCTATCGTATGAAGGTCATCGGTCACGATGCTGACTCTGGAAGTATCCAGCTTCTGCTCCAAAATCGGTTTCAGGCAGTCTGCCATATTCCGCGCCGCCGAGCCTTCTCTGATCATCAGATGACAGCCATTGCGGAGCCGCGCAAGCGCGTCCTCACCGGATAAGGACTCATGGTCTGTCGTCACGCCTGCTGCCAGGCAGGTGTTCAGCGCCGGGCCTTCCATATCGGGAAGATGTCCCTGACAGGTCTTTCCCGGCATATGATTGACGTGATCCATGGAGGTCATCAGCTCCGGAAATCCGTTCAGCACATAGGGGCCTACTACTTCCGAAATACCCACTGCGTCCTCTCTCTCCAGCGCTTTTTTGATAATCTCCGGGTCAAAATGTCCGCCGCTGGTCTCCAGGTTCGGCGCAAAGGGAACATGAGACGGCACCACAAAATACAGCTTCAGATCTGTTGCCTCCGCTTCCTCCAGAATCGCCTCGATTGCCTCCAGGCCGCCCACCACGCCGATCTCATGAAGGTCCGTCATGATCGCCGTAGTTCCATGCTTCAAAACCAGCTCCGCGAAGGAACGAATGGACAGACTCGTGCTCTCCGGATGAATGTGTCCGTCCACAAATCCGGGAGTGATATAATTTCCGCCCGCGTCAATGACCTTCGTGCCCTCACCGACCGCATAATCCACATCACCGACCGCCGCGATCTTGTCGCCGCTGATCGCTACGCCGCCCTCATAAATTTCCTTCGTATATACATTGACCAGTTTTCCATTTTTTACAACAATATCCGCAGGCGCCTTTCCGCCGGCTGCTGCCAGTAATTTTTTATTCATTTGTTTTTACTCTCCTGTTATTTATTTCTTAATAGTATCTGCTCAGTACCCTCGCAGATACGCCGCAATCCCATGAAAATTGGCTTCGCCAATGGGGATTGCTCTCGCAGTCTCTACGTTTTCGTACGGATAGCGCAGTAAATGCGCTATCCTGTGCTGAGTAGTTACTCTTAATACTCATGAGCGATAATATCTGCCAGTCCATTAAAATACATTCTATGGCACACTGAGGCATTTTGGCAAAGTTTAGCGCTCGTGAGTATATCTGTCGTTACATGTCACACCCCGACCAATCACAACGCTGATTGGTCGGGAGGATGCACATAAAAGCTGGTATTCAGGCCGCCCATTGCCGTAGGGCACTGAACGTCCAGTGGACGTTCGCTTAGTGCGGACCGAAGCGGAGCGTAGACATTCAAAATGCGGCCTGAGTTACAGGTCACGCCTGGTCAATGTGTGACCTGTAACTATCTGTCAATCGATTACCGGGAAACGATCCGGCAGCACGATTCCTGCCCTCTTGTAGATCGCTTCGCTTCGTTCCTGTGCTTCCTTCAGCACCGCCTCTTCGTCCAGTGTCAGGATCTTCCGGTCCTTCATCAGCCATTTTCCGTCACACATGTTACTCTCAATATTGGAGGAATGCATGGCCGTCACAAGAGCCGCGATCCGGTCATTGACCGGCATCATGGACGGGCCGTGAGGATTTATAATAATCAGATCCGCTTTCTTTCCCGGCTCCAGGCTTCCGTAAGACTCTTCGTCCAGCAGCGCCCGGGCACCGTTTTTTGTTGCCATACACAAAATCTCCTCTGACGGAACCACCGTGGAATCCAGTCGCCAGCCCTTGTGGATCAGCGATGTCAGCCACATTTCATCCACCATGTCCATCCGGTTGCTGGAGGACGCTCCGTCCGTCCCGATGGACACGCAGACCTTCTTCTCCAGCATCTGCGGTATCTTCGCGAATCCGAGCACACGCATGGCCGAGGCCGGATTGTGGGAAACCTTTACGTCATATTTCTTGAACAGATCGATTTCCTCGTTGGTCAGCCACACCGTGTGAACCGCGAGCAGATTTTTGTCCAGCACGCCCAGCTTGTGAAGATGCGTGACTGTCGGCTCTCCGTAGACTTCCTGGGTATACTCGATCTCGGACTTCGCCTCCGCCACATGCATATGCACGCCCACACCGTACTTGTCCGCCAGTTCCTTGGTCTTCACGATCAGCGCGTCCGTATTGTTAAATATGGTGCGCAGTCCGAACCATACCTGCACCCTGCCGTCCGCGGTATTGTGATATTTCTTCAGGTCGTCGATCTGCTGGTCCAGTTCTTCCTGCGCGGTACGCTGCCAGATCTCCGGGAGCCCCTCGCCGCAGTCCATCACCGATTTGGCAAGCTTCGCGCGAAGTCCGGCTTCTGTCACCGCCCTTGCCATGCCGCTGACGAACTGTCCGCCCGGCTCCGCAAAGCTGGTCACCCCTGCCCGAATCTGTTCCAGGCAGCACATCAGCGTGGATACATAGGAGTCCTCTTCCGTCATATTGCTCTCGAAGGGCCACATCCGCTTGTGCAGCCATGTGATGAAATCCACATCGTCTCCCACTCCCCTGCTGATCTGCTGGGACGTATGTACGTGGGTATTCACAAATCCCGGGAGCAGATACTTTCCATGAAGGTCGATCACTTCCGCGTCACTGCGGACCTGCTGCTCGTCCACGGTCCCCACCGCCTTGATCCTGTCGCCTTCTACCAGCAGGTTTCCATGGGCATATACCTGGTTCGATGCATTCATCGTGAGAATATAACCATTTTTAAAATAAATTTGTCCGGTTTTTTCCAATTATGCAACCTCCTTTTTCTGAATATTTACGATATTTTTGTTCTTTTGTTCATTGTAGCGAACATTGTTCAATTTGTCAATTGGTCATTGCTTTTAGATAAGGAGTTGTAGAAAAATAGTGTTACTATTCACGGTGCCTTGCACTCAGCTGCAAGGCATCCGGCCAATACAGTGATGGGGCGGGCATCCAGCCCCTCGCCGTCAGGCGGCCTCTCAATGGGCTGGATGCCGTTACTGTGAGCACCCGGTCAGGGTGTGAACAGTAACCCTATTCTTTATGTCATCTGTGATTCTGTGATATTTTTCTTGCGTATCCCCTCAGCCCTGTGCTAGAATAAGGGAAAGCATATTTTCTAAAGTTTCTTATATCGGAACATCTGCTTTCGGTATATCTGAGAATGAGACATTTCTACACAAGGACTTCTAGGTCCTGCCTTTCAGAAAATTCATGCTTTGATCCACTTTAAGCAGGAGATTTTCTGATTCGGCTTCGGAAAATCTCCTTACAACAACTGAAAAAGGAGGTTTTATCTGGCATGCTGATCATGTGAAAGCTATTCGGAAAATGCCATTCCGACATCCGACAATTCCGGTATTTCGCCATACTTCACAAAAAGGGTACTTTATCGGCCATTGATTTACAAAAGAAAGGAACTATATTTTATGTCTGAAAACCTGAATATTGATTGCACAAAATTATGGGATGAAATCCTCAAAGCGATTGTGGATGTCATGCCGGAACAGCTGTTTCCTCTTTTCAAGGAGGTCTATGGAAAAGACTATCCGAAAGGAACGCCCATCACCATACTTTCCACAGAATACTCCACGTATCAGGAGAGCCCCGACGCTCCGCCCGGCTCCCGCCTGACGGATATTACACTGCTCGTGGGCGGTACGGATTGCTACCACATTGAGTGTCAGATGCGCAATGAAAAAGAAATGGTCATCCGCATGGTTGCGTACGACCTCCACGTTGCCATGCGGTATATGGTCTCCGAGGATCAGACCTCCGGCGGGCTGGTCATGCATTTTCCGCGTTCCACCGTGATTTATCCGGAACAAAACCGGAATCTCCCGGAAGATCTTCGCTGCCGTATTATCTTCCAGGACGGAAGCGAACACATTTACCAGGTTCCCACCGTCAGGATCCAGTCCTATTCTTTACAGGAAATCCGCGAAAAGCATCTGACGCTTTTCATCCCTTATGTACTGCTCCGTCTGCGTCCGAAATTGAATCCAAAAAGAAAGCACAAATTGACCAAAAAGGAATTGACAGAGCTTGTGGATGAGATTATATTAGTCTTAAAGAAGGAATTAGCCGACGGATACCTGACAGAACGAGAATTTGATGACTACATCAATCTCTTCCGTACTGCCGCGAACAGAATATTTAAAAGTGCAAAACATGCCAAATTCCGAAAGGAGGTTGATCGTATGACAAAGCCACTCATAGAATTGCCCAGCGTCCGTGAGAAAAGGCTGCGGG
>VSNK01000340.1 GCA_009774255.1 Faecalicatena sp. | reverse complement strand
TGCGATTATGATGACTGCCGCACCGCAATTGCGATTATGATGACTGCCGCACCGCAATTGCGATTATGATGACTGCCGCACCGCAATTGCGATTATGATGACTGCCACACTTCGATTGCAATTACGATGACTGCCGCACTGCAATCGCAATTGTCATCCCGTTTTCCGCGATTTTGGGAACAAGCAGCTTTCCGTTTTTTCCGCAGGCTTTCACTGCCGCCCTCTCACAGACATTGTCAACGCCAACCTGTTCTTTCACAAAAGCTGACTTCGTAAAACTTCCGTTTACTTCCTGCAATTCCTCCGCCGTATAGGTAAAAAAAGGGATTCCCTCTTTCCCGCACCATGCAATAATTCCCTGTTCATCACGCTTTTGTGAAACAGACGAAAGGGCAAAAATCTGCCGGATGGAAATTCCGGTTTCCTTTATAGTTCTCGAAATAAATTGATCAATTTCATCTACGGTTTTCCCTTTTTTACATCCGATTCCTATGACATACTCTCTTGGTTTCAAAAGAATAGAAGTGTCAAACACATCATTTTCAGAAGTAACCACGACATCAACAAATCCGGCCGGCGGATATGGAACAACCCGCACGCCTGCTTCCCCGCAGGTGATTTCCAGCCCCTCCTCTATGGACATCATAATCTCTTTTCCGGCTAACACCTTTGAGGATACTTTGGCAATCCCATCTTTATTTTCAATAGATAAGTTGTTTCTTTTTGCAAACAGGTCCACAGCAAATTTATGATTCATATCTGTCGCCGTAGTAATCACTGGTTCTGCCCCTGTCTTTCCTGCGATATAAGCCGCAAGGTCATTTGCGCCGCCCATATGTCCTGACAGAATCGGAATGACATATTTCCCTTTTTCATCCATGACAAGCACCGGGACATCATGCAGCTTATCCGTCAGATGCGGCGCCGCTGCCCTGACCGCAATTCCACACGCCCCGATAAAGAGCAGAGCCTTTCTTTCGAGCATCCGTTCCTTTGCCCACTCGCTGACAGATGTTTTCACAAACAAAATATCCGGAGAAGGATTGTCATTTATGCATGCCTCACATTTTGTATACAATTCAATTTCTAATTTTTTCTCCAACAGTTTTGCGATACGCTCTGAAAGCTGCTTCCCATTTCCCGTAAAACTGATAACGCTTAGCTTCATATTTTTTCCTTCTTCTCCCTGTACCCGGTTGAAAAATCCGGTGCATATAACCTTGATTTTCTGTAATGCTGATGAGCAATCGCATCGCCGACCAATATCAAAGCGGTTTTCGTAATGCCATGCTTTACCGAGATGTCATATAAGGTTTCAATGGTACAGACATACGCTTCCTCCTCGGCCCACGTTGCTTTATAGATCAGAGCCGCCGGCGTGCTTCTCTCATATCCGCCCTCAACTAACCGCCGGCTTAATTCCTGAATCATCCCGGCGCTTAAATAAATTGCCATCGATGCCTTATGTGCCGCAAAGCTCTCAATACTTTCCCTGTCCGGCACTTTCGTGCTGCCCTCCATTCTTGTAATAATCAAAGACTGAGATATTCCCGGCAGTGTATATTCAAGATTCAGGGAAGCCGCCGCGCCAAAACAGGCGCTTACCCCCGGACAGCTCTCATAAGAAATGCCCTGCGCCTCCAGCTCATCCATCTGTTCCCTGACCGCTCCATAGATACTCGGATCTCCCGTATGCAGACGAACCGTTGTTTTTCCTTCGGTTTCCGCACCGGAGATCATCCGTATCACTTCGTCTAATGTCAATTTTGCGCTGTTATGTATCTCACAATCCTTTTTTGCATACGAAAGCAGATCGGGATTTACCAAAGAACCGGCATAAATAATCACATCTGCCTGTTCCAATAACCGCATTCCCCTGACTGTTATCAAATCTACTGCGCCTGTTCCTGCTCCAACAAAGTAAACCATTCCTCCGCCCCCTTACTTTTTGCCAACTCACCATATTCATTGGAAAACAGAATACAATCCATCTTCATGTTTCCTCCGGCACGGTTTTCCATATAATAACAGATACGCTCTGCAATCTCTTCCATGACCTGCCGCAATTTCCCGCTTTCCTCTATGACAGAAACTGCCTCCTCCGTGGTCACACATTCCAATATTCTTCTTATCTGTACGGGTTCTATCTTCTCCTTGATAGAAAATGCCGCCAGAAGTTCCATTCTGCAGTCCGCTTCTCTGGAATGGGTATTCATAATTCCGCCGGCCACCTTGATCAGCTTCCCTATATGACCGGTCAGAAGCATTTTCTGAAATCCCAATTCTGCTGCCATATCAATCGCCGCACCGATAAAATTGCTGCAGTTCACGCGTTTGTCCACATCTTATCCGTATGTTTTTCTCATAAAATCCAAACCATAATTTCCCGGCGAAACCGCAACATAATCAAATCCCAAAGCCCTTCTTTGGCGTAATTCTACCCGAATGGTATCAATCAGCGCCTGACTGCTCATGGGCTCCACGATGCCGCTTGTCCCCAATATGGAAATACCGCCCACAATGCCAAGTCTTGGATTAAACGTACGTTCGCACAGCTTTTCACCTCCCGGCACTGAAATCTCAACCCGCAGTTTTCCCTTATAATCTGCCAGCCGGCACACTTCTAATACTTCTTTTTTGATCATTTCCCTCGGAACACGGTTGATTGCCGCACTGCCTGCAGGCTGGTCAAGTCCCGGTTTTGTCACTCTCCCCACGCCGATTCCGCCTTCGATCATGATTCCTTCTCCTGTACTTTCTTCCGCAATTTCTTCCGCATGCGGAACTTCTGCATGCGAACCTTTTATATATGGAACTTTTACATGCGAACCTTTTACATATGGGACTTTTACATACGAACCTTTTACATATGGAGCTTTTACATACGAACCTTTTACATATGAAACCTTTGCATAAATCCATGTACCTGTTGTAATATCAGGGTCATCGCCGCCGTCTTTTTCTACCGCGCAGCTCACCTCATTTTCACTGCACATGATATCCAGAATCTCTGCCTGATACGGAATCCCCTTTGGCGTTTCTATTGTAATTTCCGTCTTTTTTAATCCTGTCAGAAGCATATAAGCTGCGGCTTTTGCAGCCGCGGCCGCACAGCTTCCGGTTGTAAAACCATACCGCATTTTCAATTTCCTCTCTTAGGCACTTAGGAACAATTTCTTGCGCAAAATGGCAAAATTTTCGTATCGTGCTTTTCTGGTTTATCCAGGTTAGGAACTGTCATAAAAAAGTGTGCGTCTTGACGCACACTCGCGCCGAAGCGCGGCTGCGAAAGCAGCCATTTTCCTTATGCGCGTAGTGCGCATCCCCCGGAGGTTTTTTGTTCTATAGGAAAATTCGGAGAAGTTTCCTATAGAAGAAGAACAAAGAGTTTCGCTTGCGAAACTCGCGCCTGCGGCGGTCGCATAGCGACATCTACCTCGTACGCCGCAGTGCGCATCCCCCGGAGGGTTTTTGTTCTATAGGAAAATTCGGAGAAGTTTCCTATAGAACAAAATAAGTTTTGATTTTGACACTTTCATCACGATATCTGATACAATATGGCATTACAAATTGCCGCGGCGATATTGCTTCCGCCTTTTCGTCCTCTGTTTATGATGTATGGAATATCCGTTTTTAATATCAGTTCCTTTGCGGCCTCCACATTGACAAACCCTACCGGAACACCAATAATAAAGGCTGGTTTCCAGTCCATTTTTTCCTTATGTCTGCCATATGGCATATTTGGCATAAGAGTGTCCCCGAAGGGTGTTTCCATCATTTCATACAGCTTGATCAGGGCCGTCGGCGCATTGCCGATTGCAAAGACAACGGGTTTTTCAATTGCTGCCGCTTTTTCCATACTGACCGCCGCCCGTGTCACATTTCTCTGCTTTGCCAGAAGAGCGATCTCCTCATCTGCCATGAAACAATGCGCTTCCCCGCCAAACCTTGCAAGCGCCTTTTTATTGATTCCGGCCAATGCCATATTGGTATCTGTCACGATATCGGCTCCATTTTTTATCAGTTCTTTCAAGATTTTCACTGCTCCTTCGGAATAGCAAAGCGTTTTGGCATAATCAAAATCCGCACTGGTATGTATGACCCGCTTTGTGATCAATTCCTCTTCTTTTGGGATATGGATCCCTCTTTTTATCAGTTCTTCCGTGATGATTTCAAAGCTCCGCTTTTCAATTTCTTCCGGCGGCAGATATTCTATTGTAACATGTTCCATTTGTCTGTCACCCCGCTTCACAAGGACTCTATTGCCATGAATAACCTCTCATTTTCCTTCCTGCTCTTTACCGCAATACGGTAAAACCCTTTTCCTAATCCCCGAAAATTACTGCAATCCCTGATTAAAATACCTTTTTCCAGCAATTTTTCGTATAAAGGTTTCTCACTGTATATCATGATAAAATTTGACACCGACGGAAATGTCCTGAAACCCATTTGCTTCAGTCCTTTTTCCAAAAACTGTCGTTCGTTTTCAATATAATGTCTCGTTTTCAGGATAAACTCTGTCTGTCCGGCACAGATACACCCCGCTTCCTGCGCAAAACAGGAAAGGTTCCATTCAGGGAGCTGCCCGGCTATTTTTGTATGTACCGCTTTATCTTTGCACACCAAATATCCCAGGCGCACCCCTGGAATCGAAAAAATTTTTGTAAACGCCCTCACAAGGATCAGATGTTCAAATTCCCGGAACTCAGGCAGTAGAGAAAACTGATTTCCGCAAAATTCGATAAAACATTCATCCACAACCACATAAATCCCCTTATCCCTGCAATGCGTCAGCAGTTCTTTTGCCAGTTCCATATCGAAAAGATTTCCGGTCGGATTGTTGGGATTGGCGAGAAAAAGAAGATCCACCTCTTCTGTCAGTACCCGTTTGATATCCTCTGTCACACAAAAGTTACTTTCTTGATCCAGTTCATAAAAGATCATTTCACTGTCCACTGCCTTTGCCGCATATTCATAGCCGTAAAAGGAAGGCACCGGTATTACGGCTTTTTTGGGTTTTATACCATGTACAATCGCCATGAAAAGCTCTGATGCTCCATTTCCAAAGAGCAAATATTCCCTTGGCACTCCCAGAAACGTACTGACCGCCTCGCCTGTTCTTTCCACTTCCATATCCGGATATTTCCCGCACATCTCCACTGCCCTGTGAAGCGCTTCCTTTACACATTCCGGTGTGCCAAGCGGATTGACATTAACTGAGAAATCAATGTCCACATGATTTCTATAAACATCGCCCCCATGAATGCTCATGTATGCTCCTTTCGTATCAATTCAGTACCCTCGCAGATAGAACCGAACCCCCATGAAAATGTCTTCTCTCCGCCTCGGCCCTCTTCCCTCTCATGCCGCGTATTCTTCCTATCATGCAGCGTATCTTTCCTCTCATGACGCAGATTCATCAGATCATGCCGCGGATCGTGACACTGATCA
>VSNK01000034.1 GCA_009774255.1 Faecalicatena sp. | reverse complement strand
TACTGGTGATATGGTTAGTATCTTACCAGATGGGATTTCCACCCATTAAACATTGCGCCCTTCTGGGCGCACTTACTGTTCATGGCCTAACCGTGCACTCGCTGCACGGTTAGCCGCCAGAAAAGTGATGGAGCGATGACATCTGCCCCATCGCCGAAGGCGATTTTAAATGGCAGATGTCGTTACTATGAGCGGCCGGTTAGGCCGTGAATAGTAACCCTCAGTGAAACAGAAAGGTATTTAAATCGGTTTATACTAGAAAAATAAAACCTCTTCTGCTATAATGCATGTTAAAAAGGAGGACAACACTATGAAATTTACTTTTGCCCACAACAATTTGAATGTATATGACCTGCAGAAATCCCTGAACTTCTACAAGGAAGCACTCGGACTCACCGTAGAAAGAACCAGCGACGCCGCAGACGGCAGCTTCACCATCGTCTATTTAGGCGACCAGACAACGCCCCATCTGCTGGAGCTCACCTGGCTCCGTGACATGAACCGTCCTTATGAGCTGGGTGATAACGAGATCCATCTCGCGTTTCGCGTAGATGACTTCGACGCCGCCCACGCCAAGCACAAAGAAATGGGCTGTATCTGCTTCGAAAATCCGGAAATGGGAATCTACTTTATCGAAGATCCGGACGGCTACTGGCTGGAGATCATCCCCGCAAAATAAAGTCCTGTACGGCTTCCGCTCCAAATAACCGCTTCTAAAGAGCGGTTATTTTCCTACAGTTCCTGAGGAGTTGTAGATTCTACAACTCCTTACCATCCCAGTTCCAATAGCCAGTTATTTAATAATCTCTCCCTGTCCTTCTCTTTTACTCTTAAGTCTTTCGGGCTTATATACTCTCCCTTAATATTGCCATCTACTATATAAAGCACTCTGGAACACTTTGCGGCTACCTTGGCATCATGGGTCACCATCATGATCGTTGTTCCTTCTTCGTTTAACTTTACCAGTTCCTCCATGACCTCATTTGACGCAGTTCTGTTCAAGGCCCCTGTGGGTTCGTCCGCAAATAAGACCTTCGGGCTATTGATCATGCTTCTGCAGATACAGGCTCTCTGAAGTTGCCCACCCGAGACTTCATTGATGTCGTTATCGGCAATGTCAATAATCCCCAGCTTACGCATGAAGTCCTGTCCGCGCAGGGCCGTTTCCTTACGTGTCTCGGTATTCTTATCAGACTGCACCGCAGGAAGAATAATATTGTCGAGAACGGTCAGATTTTTCAGCATATACATCTGCTGAAAGATAAAGCCCATTTCATGCAGACGTAAATCCGCAAGCTCCTTTTCCCCCATTTTTGCAATGTTCCTTCCGCAGAATTTTACTTCGCCCGCGGTAATGGAATCCATGCCCGAAACGGCGTACAGGAGAGTGGATTTCCCCGAGCCTGACGGCCCCATAACGGCTGTCATTTCGCCTTCAGAAACGATAAAGTTTACATTTTTCAAGACGTTGTTCTGGCGTTTGTTTACGATATATGTTTTACAGAGGTCTTTTACTTCTATGATATTCATAATGGTTTCCTTTCTTAATTTAATATTATGATTGAAGCGTCAAAAGGTATTTTGACGCTCATGATACACGGATTTCTCCGCGCTTTGCGCTCCCGAAATCCTAAAACACCTCAAATCCGCTCATTTTTCTACGAAAAATAGCTCCTTTTCGGTGTTTTGCGCGTCCCAAAGTCATGCTTTTTCATGCAAGCATGAAACGCATGACCTTTTGACGCTTGTATCATATCATTCAATGTTGGCAGTGTCGGAGGACTTGATCTTTCTTGTATAAAGTGAGGTCAGGAATGCACTGACGGTTGTTGTGACAAGAATGACTACAGGAAAGATCAGATACATTTCAACAGGATTGACACCATAGTCAACCGCAAGCTCCATCCCCATCATTTGAAAGATCGGGTCAATACACAGGTGGGTCAGGGGCATTGCGAAAATTTCGCCGATCATCACAGCCATGATTCCCACGAATAAAAACCGGAAAGTGTGGTATGCATAGATTTTTCCGTTTCGTGTGCCTACGGCTTTCATGAGTGCAATTTCGCCCTGCTCCTTTGCGATAAAAGAACGCTCCATAAGTACGGTTATGAGTGCGGCTAATACGATTGTGAGAACCGCTACAAGGGATTTTACCGCATCAAGAGCTCCCCCGATACCGACCATATCCGCGGTTGCTTCGGCACAGGTTCTTATATTTTTATAATCTGGAAAAATCCTCTGGATTTCTTCCATTCTCCGTTCGATTTCCCTGCTGTCAGGATGATCCGTAAAGGTAATCTGCATACCATCGACACTGCCAGCCGCCTGAACGTAATTGATATACGCATCGCTGTGAAGCCTGATACCGCTGCCCTGCATATTCATAGCCTGGAAAAACGCCGAAATGATATATTCCTTCTCTCCGTCAATGGTCTTTATCGTAACAGTATCACCAATATCTGCGTTCAGCTTATCCGCGGCAATCCGTGTGATCGCAATTTCATCGGTACTCTGCGGTGCTGTTCCTGCCGTGTATTCGTACATATCCATTGTGGAGCCTGTGCCTTGATAGATACAGATATTGCTCTCGTCTTCTCCGAAAGAGACGGGCAGGATAAACATCATTTCCTGATAGCATTTTGCAGGAATACCGTGCTCCGCAAGCGTCTGTTCCATTTCATCAATGTGCTTTTCAAGCTTTTCGTGTCCGTCTTCCAGCATACATTCCGCAATGATTTTACTGTCCAGATAAATATCGCAGTCTGCCCATCCAAATGTTGCGGCAAGACTGTCGCTGTTCATGGTAGAAACCGTTGCCGAAAGAATCAGCAAAAGAGACAGACACAGGAAGAATGTGAGCGTGATGATGCCATAACGCCTGGGGCTGCTTACCATATCATTCAGCGCAAGGAAAGGCGCCATCGGGAGCCTGGATTTCCCCAAACTCATAAGGCTCTTTTTGCGGAAACGCTCCCCGGTCTGGCCGTTTCTGATCGCGTCAATGGGCGTCAATTTCTTCACCCTGCCTGTACAGCCATAGCAGAACCATAAAATGACCGCGACGACAAGAACAGCACAGACAATGTTTACCAAAACCGGACTCTGATTTCCGACAATGATGTTCTGCGAGGAAACGCTCATCAGCATTTTACCAAAGGGGAAGCTAAAGACAAGACCAATCGCCGCACCGATGATAGAAAGCCCCATATATTTCACCAGGTATAAGCCCCGGATTTTGAAATTGCCGATACCAATCGCTTTCATGACTCCGATTTCACGAAATTCCTCCGAAAGGGTAAAGGAAATGGTAAAACGCAAAACCACAAATGCGATGATAATAAGAATCATACTTACCACAAGCAGAAGACCTACCACGATCATATCAAAAACATAGGTGAATTTCATAGTGGCTCTGTCCATTGTGAGAGCGCCGTTGTCTACAAGCGGTTTGATCTGCGGCAGAGCCGTTTCCATATCGGAAGAATAGATGTAAACAAGCGTACCGCCGTAATATTCTTCTGTATTTTCTGCGGAAAGGAAGCTCTCAAAATCCTCCTCGCTTATGATATAACGGGTAAATGTCAGCTGCTTTGAGCCGAAAAGCGCGTCCTTTATTTTATCCGCAAGAACAAATTCACGGCGCACGCCGTTACATTCTATGGTAAGCTGATCGCCCACATCAATACCGAGCGCGTCCGCTTCCCCCTTCGACATATAAAATTCACCCTGCCTGACCGTTTCAAGGATACTGCCATCGGAAAGGAAATAATTCATACAAATGTCACTGTGAACCAGATTCGTACCCTTACTGACGATATCCTCGTCCCCATAGATAAAATTGTCGGACGATAAAAACAATCCGTTTTCTGTGGCATAACGATCTACGGCACTTGCCGAGCTTACCGTTTCATCAATGTCAACGGCAAGATTTTTATTCATGACAGCCGCGGCATAATCAGGCGCGTCCGCCATTTTAAAATAACTGTCCAGCGCCGTGGTGACATTTATGATGTTGTTTACGCTTGACGATACAAACATTGTGGCAAGAATCATAAATAACAGAAGAATGATGTTCATTGCCCTTTTTCGTTTTAAGTCTTTTTTTAGTATGTTCAGATACATTCTTTTACTCCTCTCTTGCTTCTGAATCGATTCCGCAAGAGATATACTAACACCAAAATTATGAAATAATCCTTAAACAATAGAAATTATGCTTTGCGAACTTTCTATTGTCAGGAATACAAAACTTCAGAGTCACTAAATCTAACCCTGAAGTTTCCATACCCATTATGCTTTTCTGACGACGATCGTCACACAAAAAAGATCTTCCTTCATCCCGGCAAAAATTTCACCATCCATTTTACGCATCAATGTTTTGCAAATATAAAGCCCCAGGCCGCTCCCTTTCACACCGGTACTGTTGCTTCCGCGATAAAAAGAATCGAAAAGATTGGGAAGCTCTTCTTTTTTCAGACTGCACCCTGAATTCTCGATCTGTATTAATTTACAGTCCTCTTCCTCCCCAAACGAAATGCGAATCCTCTTGCCATCCCCATATTTTATGGCATTTTCCATGATATTTTGCAGGACTTCAACCATACGGTCCTTATCCCCTTTGACAAGACATTCCGAAATTTCATCCACTTGAAATCCGGTGTGGATTACGGACAGCTTATCCTTGTAATACCTTTCTGTGGCTTTCATGACCTCTGAAAGGTAATACTCGCCCATATTCACTTCCAGATTCAGAAAGTCTTCTCTGGACGCAGTTACAATTTCATTCACGTACCTCTTTATTTCATTCACATTCTTTGCAATGCCCCGCAAGGCTTCGTCCTTTCTCTCCTGTGTGTCATACAAATCCTCCGACAGCGCTTTCGAATACAATTCGATAGAAGAAAGCGGCGTTTTAATATCATGGGACAAAGAAAGAATCAAAGTCTTCCGCTCCTTTTGAAATGCAAGTTCTTTCTCTTTTGTTTCCTCCAGTTTTTCACGGAGCATGTCCATTCCCCACAGGAAACGCCCAAACAGCTTACTTTTTTCTTCCTTTACAGGCATGGACAGATTCCCTTTCGCCAGTTCATAAGATAAATTACTCATATCCTGAAAAGGCTTTAAGACTTTTGTATACACATACAGGAGCACAATATCTGTCACAATCATCATGCCCAGCAACGAGATATTTACATACAAAGGCAGACTCGAACTTCTTTCCTCTACATATTCTATCCGGTACAGTTTGCCGGCTATTTCTTCCACCAGATACTCGTTATCACAGGCTTCTCCGGCAACAAACTCTTTGATTCCCGCGATCGTCCCATACTTATTTAGATTCATTGCCCCTATTGCGGAAGTCTCTGGTTTTTGTTCTTCTATTTCTTTCATCAAACGCCTTGCTTCCACAAGATATAATTTTCCGTCACTGTCATTATTTTGATAAAAATACAGTCTGTTAGCCGACAATATAAGCAATATCTCAGCAAGGACTATACAAAGTATAAAAGTTTTAAACTTACTCAAACCGATATCCTACTCCCCACTCTGTAATGATATGCCTGGGCTTTTTGGGTTCTTCTTCTATTTTTTCTCTAAGCCGCTTAATATGTACCGTCAGTGTCTGAATTTCCGAATTGCTGTCACTTCCCCAGACGGTATTGAACAAATACTCCTTCTTCATCGTTACATTCTTATTCTCGATCAGCAGCTTTAACAGTACAAACTCCTTTTCGGTAACTTCTTTTTTCTGCTCATCTACAGATAACGTCTGCTGCACGGTATTCAATCGGATATTCCCTTCTACAATCTCTGCCTGACCATATTTTCGTTTAAAAATGCCTTTAATCTTAGCAATTAAAATATCTACATCATAAGGTTTCTCAATGTAATCATCCGCTCCAAGATTTAAGCCTTTTAATTTATCATTCTTTTCTACCCTGGCACTTGCGATTAAAATATGGGTATTGGAAGTCTCCCTGATCTTAGAACAAACCGCAAATCCATCTATTCCGGGAAGCATAATATCCAATACAATCACTTTCGCTCCATACTTTTCATACAATTCCAAAGCTTTTTCACCGGTCCGGGCTACACTGACCGTGTAATTTTCCTTACGCAAAAAATCACACAACAAAATACCTATTTCTTTGTTGTCTTCTACAATTAATATATCCAGCATCTTTCTTTCCTCGAATCCATCCTTAGGCGCTTAACAACGAAATCTTGCGCATTTTGGCAAAATTTTCGTATCATACTACCGCCTCTATTAAAATCTTATCATTGACCACGAATTCACGCACGCCGATCTGTTTCTTTTTATTGAAGTTAAAACTGAGCATATATCCCTTATTTATGTGATAAGCGTCCAGATACTCTATCAATTGACTTTCCCCTCTTTTATGATACTCATTTCCATGCCACACCTTCATCTCAATGATAAATTGCTCGCCGCAGTAATCCACAATCACATCCGTCCTGCACAAATCTCTGGTCTGTGCTTCCACATAGTAATTTCCTGTGCCATTGATAATCGGACGCAGATATAACAAAAAATATTTCCGCCCGACATCTTCGACGAACTTCTCCTCACTGTCCCCATATAAATCATGAAAATGAACCACGAATTTTTCCAGAATCCGGCGCATCTTCAGATGTCCGTCTGTCATAAACTGGCTCCTGTCCCTCTGAGCCGCCTTGAAGATATCCATATTCTGCATTTCCGCCGACGACAGAAAAGCATTATACAGCCGCGTTTCAAAAATACGATTTGCGATCACCGCCTGCCCGTTTTTATTCTTAATAAATCCAAACATCGTCGCCATATCAAATGCCGGTTCGTCCGCATTATAAGAAATGCTCGTCCCTGTAAAAAGAACCTTCTTCAGCATATCCTTCAATTCCGGGTACTCTCTCAGCTTTCCCATCATCGAGTCAAACAAAGTATTCTTTTCCGTCAGTATCATACGCTCCGCCTCAAGAAATCCCTCCTTTGTCCACGCACATTTTCTTCTCCCGTCCTCATCCGTTCCGCTGGCTCCTTCATCCGCTCCTGCAGCCTCTTCATCTGTTCCGCCGGCCTCCCCATCCGTTCCACCGACCTCTTCATCCATCAGCTTACAGAGTTCCGATACCAGAAATGGATAACCACATGTATCATCATAGATCAGTCCTGTCATCTGATCGATATCCATGCCGGTACCATGATCCTTCTCATACTCTTCGAGCATCCCTGCGATATCCTTTTTGGTAAAACTCATATTTACTTTAAATTTTGCCGCAATATTCCATGGACTGTTGAACTTATGCTCCTCTTCCTGGCGGATTTTTCTTCTCAGATTTTTTACATCATATACCCCCGCCAAAATCACCGATTGAAATGTAGGTGTTCCGACAGCCTCTCTTTCCAGATAATAATTCCGCAGCTGGGCGAGAAAATCCAAAAACACCTGATTATTCTGTGCACTGTCGATCTCATCAATCATCAGAACGACCGGTTTTTCTACATTTCCGCAAAATAGCTGCAGCAATTGGAACAGGATACGCAGGTCAAAATCCGAATTTTTTATTTCCTCTGCATTGCGGAACTTCTCAATCGCAGGATACGTCTCCTTCACACTCTCCTCATATAAAGCCGCCGCCTTTACAAAGCAGGAGGCGAATGCCCTCGAAAATGTATTTTCATCCTTATATGAGGCACTGCCCAGCACCTGAAAATCCAGCCGTACTACAAAATAATCCCCCGCCAGCGCCTTTGCCAATGCATGCAGAGTCGTTGTTTTTCCATATTGCCTTGCCCTGTTCATTACAAAATAAGCGCCGTCATCGACCAGCTCCCGGATCTCCTCCACTCTTTCGCTTGGATCTACCATATAATGTCTCTCCGGGACACACAGCCCCGTAATATTGAACCGTTTCTTCCCCATCCTTCTTCCCCCATATCCAAAATCACGGTTTCCATTGACACATGATAAATATATGATTCGACCGTAAAAAATCCATTTTCATTGCTGAGATAATTTTTCGAAGATTGGTAAAACCTTTTCTCTTAAATTGGGAGCACTTTCCTCTTCTCTAAAACATTCTGTCAGAAGAGCTTCCATTGTCACATTGAGCGTCCTCGCTAATTTATATATTGTTTCTGCCGTACATTTTTCAATCCTGGTTTTTCCTTTCACTATATCTGACAATGTAGTATATGGTACATGGCTTTCCTTAGCACACTGATAAACAGAAAGCTTCTTTTCCTTTAACAAACGCATTAATTCCATTTCTCTATTCCCCATTTCATGGATTCTTTTTCTATTGATTATAACGGTATATCGTGATAGTGTCAAGAAATGAAAATCCAACAAGGCCAGCCAGCGTTACTGTTGTTACTATTCACGACCTAACCGGCCGGTTAGGCCGTGAACTATAACCCACGTGGTGCAAGACCCAGGAAGAACAAAAAAAGTCTCTTGCATCAAAAGGAATCTTGATATAACATAGAGAAGGACTACATATGAACTGCGCTGATGCGTATATATTTAAATAACTATTCAGATTATATTTGACAAGGAGAACCACCATGAATCCAACGGACATCCCACACACAGACAATCCCTCGGATACTCCGCAGGGGGATCAGACAAAGTCTGCCAAAATCCCTCTGCAGCTCTCCCCGGAAACGCCGCGGGACAGTTCCCAGGGTAACCAATCAGCTCCTTCTCCGGAAACCACAGAAAGCAAAACCAGTACTTCCCCGGAGAACTCCCCGAGCAATCCGCAGAGCAGCACCTCAGGTACTTCCCCCGAGAACTCCCAGGACAACATCGCGGGTACTTCCCCGGATATTTCTCAGAGCGATCCGCAGGACATCTCCGGAAAAAGTTCATCGGAGGTGCATGCCACTGCTCTTGAGCTTCCGGATCCGAAATCAGCCAGGAAGATTGCCGTATACGCAGCCATTGCCATAGCCGCCGTCCTGCTGCTGGTATACTTGGGCGTGTCCTTTTACTTCCGCAGCCATTTTCTTTTTCACACCGCCATCAACGGCCAGGATTTTTCCTGTCAGACCGTAGAAGATGCCCGTACCTTTTTTGAAGGCGAGGCAGCAATCTATGACTTACAGATCACAGAAAGCGGCGGCAAGACCGAGAACATCTTCGGAAGTGAGATCAACATGGTGTGGGACGACAGCCTGGCCCTGGACCGCATACTGGAAAATCAGAATGCCTTTGCATGGCCAATCGAATATTTTAAGGAAAAATCTGAAGAAATCACTTTTGATATATCCTACGATGATTCTGCATTGGAAAAAGCAGTCCGTTCCCTGAACGCCGTGACTGCGGAGCCGATCCAGCCCCAGTCCGCCTATCCGGAATTTGACGGCAATGCCTATGTCATCAAGCCGGAAGTCTACGGCACGGAAGTGGATTTCGAAAAGCTGTTGGATGAAATCCGCCAATCCGTCGCGCAATTAGACGATGAGATCAACCTGCAGGAGGAAGGCTTCTACAAGGCACCGCAGTACACCGCCGAATCAAAGGAGCTCAAAGATGTCTGCAGCACACTGAATCAATACTGCAAGGCAAGTATCACCTATGAAATGGACGTACCCGTTGTGGTCGATAAGACGCTGATCTCCACCTGGCTTTCCGTTGACAAGGATTTCCATATCACTCTCGACGAAGCGGCCGTCCGGAACTGGATGACAGAATTCGGCAGACGATACGACACCCTGGGCACCACCCGTCCGCTCACCACACCCACCGGAAAAGCTACCGAAGTATCCGGCGGAACCTACGGCTGGACCATCAATGAGGACGAAGAATTCCCCGCACTGCTGAACAGCATCAAGAACGGGGAAATCCTGACCAAAGCCCCTGCCTGTCTCCAGACTGCAGCCTCTCACTCCCCCCAGGACTGGGGCGGCACCTTTGTGGAGGTCGATCTCACCACCCAGCACATGTGGTATCTGGAAAACGGCACTGTTGTCTTTGAGTCTGACGTGGTGACCGGAAAAAACAGCACGAGTACCCCTCCCGGAGTCTACACGATCCTGGAAAAGCTGTCCCCCACTGTCCTGGTCGGAAACATGGATCCGGTCACAAAGGAGCCCGAATACCGTACTCCCGTCACCTTCTGGATGCGCGTCACCTGGAGCGGTATCGGTTTCCATGACGCCAACTGGCAGCCTGCATTCGGGGGAGATGTCTACCTCTGGAACGGCTCCCACGGCTGTATCAACATGCCCTACTACGGCGCCCAGGAATTTTATTCCATGATACAGCTCGGAACTCCGGTAGTCATCCATTTTTAAAAAGGGAGCTTTGCCTGCGGAACTCACCCCTGCGGCGGCCGAAGTGCGGCATCTGCCTCGTACGCCAAAGCGCGGCTTCAGGCATCCAGCCCGTCTACACTCCGTTCCGGTCCGTCCTAAACAAGCGTCACAGGCGCTTAGGACCGCCGAAGGCGACTTTTCAATGGGCTGGATGCGTTACAGTTTGCGGCCAGTTAGGCCGTGAACTGTAACATCTTATCTCTCATGCATCTTTAAATCCTTCCCCCACCACCTCGTTGGATTCCATGATTACAATAAAGCACTTCGGGTCAATCTCCTTCACCATTTTCCGGATAGAATACATCTGTTTATTGTTGCAGGCACACATCACCACTTCTTTTTTCGCCCCCGTATAGCTCCCCTTTCCTGTCAGAATCGTCGCCCCCCGGCCGATATATTCATCGATCTTAGATGCAACCTCCTGCCCTTTTTCCGTCACAATCAATGTCATCTTTCCTGAATCGATCCCATACATGATCTTATCAATCACCACAGTGAGCAGATACGAAATAATCAATCCATAGATTGTCGCATCCACATCCCGGAAGATCACCCCGCCCAGCAGCACGATCGCGCAGTCCAGCACAAATACAATCCTCCCAAGAGAAATGTGCGGCTTCTTGACTCGGATAGACATAGAGACAAAATCCATCCCCCCGGTAGACGAGCTGTTCATAAATATCAGCGCATAGCCGAGTCCCGAAAAAATCCCGGTACAGATTGCCGCCAGCATCCGCTCCCCGGAATACACCGGAAACAGCGGTACGATATAGTCGGTAATCAGAGATGTAATCACGACCGAACGCACTGAGCGCACAAAAAACTCCCGCCCCAGAGTACGATAGCAGCCCACTGCGATGGGGACATTTAAAAGAATCGTCGCAAATCCGATAGGAACTCCCCACAGCCGGAACAATATCAACGCGATACCCGACACGCCCGCCAGCGGAAACTCCGCGTTTGCCGCGAAATTATAAATTCCGGCCCCAATCAGAATTCCTCCAAGAACATCAATAAAGAGGTCATACCACAGCCTTTTCCAGTCTATTTTCATTTCCTTTAACCCCCTCTGCAATATCATGACCTTTTGACACTTTCATAATAATATCATGATCTTTTGACGCTTTCATAATAATATCATGATCTTTTGGCGCTTTCATAATATCATCCGCAAATTCCGTCTCTTTTATCCATGGAAATCCCCTTTTTCAAGCAAAATATCTGCCCGGCTTATTTCCCGGATTTCCCCTATTTTATCCTCCCATCCTCGATCCGCACGATTCGATCCGCCATCTGCGCGATCTCCGGGTTATGGGTAATCATGACAATGGTCTGGTCAAACTTGCTCCCGGTCATTTTGAGCAGACCGATCACGTCATCGCTGGTCCTGGAATCCAGATTTCCGGTGGGCTCATCCGCCAGGATAATGGAGGGTTTGGAGGCCAGAGCCCGGGCGATGGCCACCCTCTGCTGCTGTCCGCCGGACAGCTGATTGGGCAGGCTGTCCAGCTTGCGGTCCAGCCCCAGCATTTCCACGATCCGCATGATAAACTTCTGATCCGGCTTCCGCCCATCCAGGGAGATTGGAAATACGATATTTTCCCACACGGTCAGCACAGGGATCAGGTTGTAATTCTGAAAAATGAACCCGATCTGCTTCCGCCGGAATACTGTCGCCTGCTCACTGTTCAGCCCGGACAGCTCCGTATTGCCGATCCGAATGCTGCCCTCCGTAGGCGTATCCAGCCCGCCCAGCATATTCAGCAGTGTGGATTTTCCGCTGCCCGAAGTACCGATGATAGCGGTAAATCTGCCCTGCTCGATCTCCAGGTCGATGCCGTCCAAAGCCCGCACCTGCGTCTCCCCTTTCCCATAATATTTTTTCAGACCCGTTGCCTTTAAAATACATTTCATATTAAAAAAATCTCCTTTCGCGTCCCATACTCTGCGGATATTTTCCGTTACCGTTCACGGCCTGACCGCCGCAAACTGTAACGCATGCAGTCTCCCAGGTTGTTTATTCCGCCACCCGAAGCTGCTCCACAATACTGCCTTTATAGAAAAACCGAAGTGCCAGAACCGGCACCGCCGCTGACAGCACCAGCAAAACCACGCCGGCCGCGGCTGCCGGCAATAAGGTAAACCGAAACGTATACTGCCACATTTTCCCGACGATTCCCCTGACCAGCGTAAGGTTCGCCGCCGTCCCAAGCAGAATCCCAAGGACGCATGCCCCTCCTGCGTAATACATACCTTCGAACACCATCATTTTCGTCAACTGCCGCCTGGTCATGCCGATGCTCTGCATCACAGAGAACTCATGGCGGCGGGCCAGGATCGTGGTGATCAGCGTATTGATCAGGTTGAGCATCCCGGCAAATCCAAAGATCGTGCCGATCAGCCCTCCCACCAGCCGGATCATCAGCCTGGATTTCTCAGCGCTTTCCCGGGCGGACTGGGACGAAAGGTAATTGATCTCGGGATGACTTTCCACATATGCTTCTAAAAACACGGTCATGTTTTCCCATTCATCCTCTTCCATATCGAAGGCGTATTTATAGACAACCGGCTCGTCGTACAGCTTCTTATAAATATCCGCCGGCAGGTACAGGAATAATCCGTCGCAGCCGACTTGCATGGGACCGTTGCAGGTGTAGCCGATCTCCTGGTCATCCCCATTCAAGGCAGCCTTGGCCAGCACAGGCAGCTCCATAGTCTTCTGCCCATCCTTATAAACCGTAATCGTCTGGCCGATTTCCGTAAAATCAAATTCCTCCATGATGGACATATCCGCCCGGTTGGTATGGATCCCCACGAGCACGCCCTCCCCGCGCAGCATTTTCTCATAGAGAAGATGGGCGTCTGTCTCGCCCTCCCGCAGGTCCATCCGGGCAAGCGAGCTTTCTTCCATGCCGTACACATTACAGACCGGGCGTCCGTCCTCTCCCATGCCAAAGAAAAAACCATTTTCATCACTTTGGAAGGACATGCCGCTCTCCTCATCCGTATATCCCTCCATGGAAATGTCCCGGCCGAATTCATAGGTCACATCCGTGTCTTCCACTGTATTTTTATAGACCGGCGCTGCTTCCCTCACCCCGGGCCGGGCGGCAATCTCCTCCATCACCGACGGGGCCAGCGCATCCTTCCGGAATCGAAACCCTTTCACATTGTTGGCGGCGGCGGAGCCGGTCACCGCAAAATCGGACCGGATCATGAAGGCCGCCTGCTTTTCCACATCCAGGCTTATGGCCGCTGTCCCGACGCAATTGAGCAGCACCACGCAGAGCGTCAGAGATATGATGATAAATGCGCTGCGTCGTTTATTTCTCCCCAGATTAAACCATGCCAGGCGGGAAATGTCCGCGCCGGGCATAGATCTGCTCCGGGCGGCCGTATCATTTTCCTGTTTGGCCGGATCAAGTCCCCCGGTCTCAGAGGGACCTGCGTCAAGGGAGACCCTTTGCATTACCGTGTTCCCCCGGGCATGCTTTTCCACATTGTTTTCCACATAGCGAAATGCCTCCACAGGGGGGATATTTGCCGCGATCCGGATGGGTTTGCGGGTACTTAAAAATACGGTCAGCGCCGTAAGAAGGGCCGCCCCCAGAAAGATCACGGGGGAAGGAGATACCTCAATGGCCACGTTTCCATATTCAATGGACATGGTATCCATCACAAAGGGCAGCGCCAGTTTTCCCACCAGGAAACCGCCGGCAAGCCCCACAGGGATCCCGACGCAGGACAGACACAGAGCCTGCCGGTTGATCAGCCCCTTCACCTGCTTCCTGCTCATCCCGATGGTCCGGTAAAGCCCGTAGCGGCGGATCTCCTTCATCACGGCGATATCAAATACATTGTAGATCAGAAGATAGCCGCAGAATGTAAACAGGACGACGAGCACCGCCGCCATGGCAATGATCTCCGGATCCGGTGCCGGATTGGTCATTGCGTTGATCACCGCCGGGAGATAATTTTTTGCTTCCATATCATAGGGATCCCCTCCCATACTTACGGCCAACTGTTCCATTTTCCTTTTAAGACCAGCCGTACTGACCGCGGTAAAATCCGAATCATACGTTCCCGCCATCTCCCGGTCCTGGTCATAGGTAAAACGGAAGATCTCCGGGTGCGCATCCCGGAATGCCTTGCCCGCCCACATCATGCTCAACTGATCGCTTGTGGCTTCATACCATCCGGATACCTTCATGGTAAGACGGCAAGGTTTTTTGTGCGCCGTAAATTCAATCTCCACTTCCGCGCCCACCTGCGGCTCCACGCCCAGATCACGCAGCGCCAGGTCCGAGGTCACAACCTCTTCCTCCGTCTCCGGCGCTCTGCCGTGGGTGGGGCTGCAGAATGTCAGCTCCGCCTGAATCTCGTCCAGCACATCAAACTCCACATTGTGCCGGTTTGTATTGGACAGGAAGTCTACCGGCATCCGCAGGCCCGCTGTTTCCACAAAATCCGCCTTTTTCAGCATTTCGAACTGCTCTGCGGTCATATTTCGGAAATCCCCGTCCGATTTGCTGCCTTTTTGCATCTGCATGGTAAGAGTCATGGATTCCATTGCCCCCATGCCGATGGTCGTGACCGAGGTAAATAAAACGGCAGTCAGGGCGATAGCCAGCACCGCGATCAGGTTCTGCAGCCTGTTGGCCGCAAAGCTGCGGCGACTGAGTGTTTTCAGCATTTCTCTCATGGGTTGTTACCTCCGATTTATTATGAGCATTCTCGGAAACTCTTTGTCCCCAAAGTGCTCTTTACTCTTTACAAAATAAATCATAACATCCCAATGTTACAGCGAAGGTACAGGAAAGGTACATTTTTGTAACTTTGAAGTTACAGGCACGCCTGGTCAAGATGTGACCTGTAACACTTTGAAAGGTCAGGATTTCACACTTCCTCCACAATCCTCCCGTCCCGCAGGCGCACCACCCGGTCGGCCAGCTGGGCGAGCTCCTCATTGTGTGTGATCAGGATCAAGGTCTGGTGAAATGTTTCTGCCGTCATTTTCAGCAGCCCGGCCACATTCTGGCTGGTCCTGATGTCAAAGCTTCCGGTGGGTTCGTCGGCCAACAAGACAGCCGGCTTTGTGATGAGTGCCCGGGCGATCGCAGTACACTGCTGCCCGCCCCCTGAAAGCATATAAGGGTACTGGTCCAGTCTCCTCTCCAGCCCCAGCAGCTTTACGATCTTCCGGAAAAACATTTCATCCGGACAAGAGTCGTCCATTGCCAGGGGAAACATAATATTCTCCCGTATGGTCAGCTCCGGCACGAGATTATACCCCTGGAAGATAAAGCCGATCTTCCTGCGCCTAAACACGGTCAGTTGATCCTCCGTCAGCTCCGACAGGTCGGTTCCGTCCACGATCACGGTCCCCTCCGTAGGCTCATACAGTCCCCCTATCATATTTAACAGCGTGGTTTTCCCCGATCCGGAAGCCCCGATGACAGCGAGGAAGCTGCCCTTTTCTATCGTAAGGCTGATCCCGTCCAGCGCCTTTACCCGGCGGGGTCCCTCTCCAAAATATTTTTTCAGATTGCGTATCGTCACGATGTCCATTGCGCTTCCCTAAAACCTTTCATCCATAATAGTACGCAGTTCCGGAGGCTGCCCGGATTGTTTTTGATTCCGGGAGCCTGATAATCATGTCCGGGCCGTTATTGAAGCAAAAACACCGAGAATGTACTCCCTTCCCCGACTTTTGACTTCACGCTGACATACCCCTTCTGCCGGGTGATGATCCCCCGTGCCAGATAAAGCCCCAGGCCGACGCCTTCCTCCCCCGCCACTTCCTCCGCCCGGTAAAACCTCCGGAACACATCGTTGTAATGCCCGGGAGCAATCCCGATCCCGGTATCTGTAATATCAATGCGGGTATAAAACTGCCACGGGCGCACGCAGATGGAGATACTTCCTCCCTCCGGGGTATATTTTACCGCATTGTCCAGGATATTTCCCAATGCCTCCGCGGTCCATTTGACATCGTGCTTCACAACGGCGCGGCTGTCACAGGAGACATCGATGCGGATCCGTTTCTGATCCGCCTTTGCCCAGATGCTGTTGACCGCCTGGGCAATGGTGTGGTACAGACTGCGCTCTTCCATATGCATGGAAAATGTCCCTGTCTCCAGACGGGACATCTTGACCAGAGACTGCATCAGAAAATCCAGCTTGTTGATCTGCACTGTCATGGTGTCGAGAAATTCGGCCTGCTTTTCGTCAGATAACCGATGCTGCTGCAGGATACCGGTGAACATCCGGATATTTGCCACAGGGGTCTTCACCTGATGGGAAATGTCGCTGACCAACTCCTGGATCATCTGTTTATCCTGCTCGCTCTGTTCCTTTCTCTGCTGCATCAAATCATAATACTGCAAAAGCTTCCCCTGTACCTTGGATAACCGGGAATCTTCATAGGGATGGTAATTCTCCGGGACACCGCCGTTCATGAGGGCATCCAC
This sequence comes from Faecalicatena sp., assembly GCA_009774255.1. Classification (GTDB taxonomy): domain Bacteria; phylum Bacillota; class Clostridia; order Lachnospirales; family Lachnospiraceae; genus Schaedlerella. Next base: position 11,103 of record VSNK01000034.1, on the reverse strand, counting down.
CGTGCCGCAGATCTTATTTGCAAAATCCGACTGCTCCTTTTTCCGGCGCAGGTCCCACAGAACTACAAAGAGCAGCATAAGAAAGCCTGCCGCCGGAAGGAACACCCGCAGACAGCTGGTCGGGATATACTCCCACAGGATTCCCCACAGAATCAGCACAATGGAGATGAACACCAATATCCTTTTTTCAGATAACATATGGAATCTGCTCATAGCTGTCCTCTACTTCCCGCCTGTCCAGATATAGCCCATCCCCCGAACCGTGCGGATATAGGAATGGTCTTTCTCCTCGATCTTTGCCCGCAGCCGGTTCATGGTGACGGTCAGCGTATGGTCATCAATATAATTTTCATCGCAGTCCCACAGCTTTTCCAGCAGGGTCTGCCGTGTCACGATATTTCCCGCATTGGCAGTCAAAAGCCGCAGCAGCTTGTATTCATTGGGCGTGATGTTCAGCTTCTCCCCGCCGCGGACGGCGGCCAGGGACTGAAAATCCAGACGCAAAAATCCGTCGTCATAGCCGTCCTCCACTGCCTTTGTGCCGGAATTTCCGCGGCGCAGCGCGACCTCCACCCTCCGTTTCAGGATCTGGGTGTGAAATGGCTTGGTTATGTAGTCATCCGCGCCGAGGTCGAAGCCCTTCAAGACATCCTCCTCCAGGTCATTTGCGGTGAGGAATAGGACCGGCAGTTCCGCCGCTATGGCCTTAATCTCCCGGCAGAGGTCGAAGCCGTTTCCATCCGGGAGGTTCACATCCAGAATGACCAGGTCAAAGTGCTCTCCTTCTAAAAAATGACGCGCTTTCCGGCAGCTGTAAGCTGCCACGGTCAGATAACCGCTTGTATCCAGTTCAAAACAAAGACCTGCGCTCAAAGCCAGGTCATCTTCAATAACTAATATCTTTTTCACTTGTATTTTCCTTATAACATTCAGCCGCACAGTTGGTATGACACGCAAACTTATTCATGTCCCCGGATTCTTCCGGATTTATTCATGATTCGACCGTCAAAAGTCCATTTTCATTGCTGAGATAATTTTTTCGAAGATTCGTGCCACTTATGGAGGCGATGTGTCCTTCCTATGCTATCGCTCAGGAACCATACCGAAAGCAATCACCCCTTCCGCCTCTGTGCCAGCAGCCACGCCATGACATGAACCGCCTGCTGGAATCCGCCTCTCTCGATGAGGCCTTCGATCTCTGCCGGGGTATATTTTCTGACATGCAGAAATTCCGTCTCATCCAGACTCTGTTCCCCGGACTTCCGACATCTTTCCGCCATAAAAGCATATGCGTAATTATCCGCCAGGGTCGCATTGGAGGGTACGGTAATCAGGTGGGTCCAATGGTCCGATACATATCCTGTCTCCTCCAGCAGCTCCCGCCTGGCCGCCTCCAGCGCATCCTCTGCTACGGAAGGGTCGCCCCCTGGCCCATACTGCCTGCCGTCCGTCCGTTCGATGCCCCCTGCCGGAAATTCCGTCGTCACTTCCCGGATTCCCTGCCGGTACTGCCGGACGCACAGGTATCTCCCCTCTTCGTCCGATGCCACGATCACAACATAATCCCTGCGGCTGTAGCTGTAATATGGTTCAAATACATTTCCGTCCGGAAAGCGGTAAGAGGACCTTCTGAAATCAATCCATTCATCCCGCACGATATGCTGGGTGCTGATCTCCTCCCACTCCAGATTTTCCGTATTGTCCGAATCCGGCGATGAAACAGATTTCGGCGATGTCTCCGATTCCAGCGATGTCTTCGATTCCGGCATGTCCTCGGAAATCATTGTTGCACCCGGTAAATCTACGGCTTCCGCTGTTTCCGTCAGATATGACGGTTCCTCCGCATTTTTCCGACTACAATCTACCCCTCTGACGCTATATCCAAAACCGTGATCTTCACACCACTCTCCCGCAATCTCCAGGTACGCTTTTTCCTGAAAGTCGTCCCATTGCTCTTCAACGGCATATCGGCGGAGATTATTCTTAAACCTGCGGAACGCACCCTTTCCCCGGATCGCATTTTCCATAGAGTTTTGCATCCCGCCTTCCGGAAGGCTCCGGACGAAATCTTCCATGATGCCATATTCATGAATATCAAATTTTGTCGGCAGGCGGAAAAAACGCTTGTTCCATCCCTCTTCAATCATATCTGCCAGTTCCTGGTCTTCCTCATCGTATTCTCCCAGAAAGGGACTCTCCGGAAGCATAACCACTTCCATCTCTTCTATATCGAGATATTGGTTCCACATATCGTCCACCGTTTGTATGGCCTCGAAAACGATCTCTAACGGGACAATCACTTTATTTTTTTGCTTCTCTGTATTCATAAAATCCGTACCTTTTCCTTCCTCATATTGTGTTCAGAGCGGCATACGGCTAAGTCTGTCTGTCACATAACGATAATGCGGCATATCGATCCCCCGGTAATGCTTTGTCCAGGTATCCGCCCTTGTCATGCCATTTCTGACGGCTACATTTTGGGATGCAAGATTCGTATCCCTGATGATCGAACAGACTTCCTCTGCTTTTAATATCTCAAACGCATACTTTTTACATCCTGCCGCGGCTTCCGACGCATAGCCCTTATGCCAGTGCGACCTGTTGAAAAGATAGCCGATTTCAAGCACTTCCTCCTCTTTCCACGGCTGCATGGTAAGCCCGCACTGACCGATCATTTCATCCGATTCTTTCAAAATGACTGCCCACAGGCCAAAGCCCCATTTTCGATAACGGGAAATCTGTCTGTCAAGCCACTCCTGCACCTCGCTGTCACTGAACGCCCCCTCATACGCATACATCGTATCTTCATCCTGCAAAATGTCACACAGAGAACCAAAATCAGCCTGATTCATCTCCCGCAGATACAATCTTTCTGTCTCAAGTATCATATAACTCCCCCCTATATTCTGATTTCCACAATGCGGCAGCTTCTTTATGTAAATTGTCTATTTCATTTATCTGAATAATGATTCCTGCATTCAGCTATCAGTAATTTATTATTTTCTATCCTGTATACGATACGGTCGCTCTCATTTATAATGTGAGGTTGATCATGTCATCCCTCCATTTCTTCTAATTCCGTGATTTCCTTATGAACAAGCTCTGCTTTTCCTTTTTGATAATTGCCGATAACTCTTTCTAAATGCTTTTGATTTTCTTCACTATAAAAAGGGTCTACCCGCAGTTCAAAAGGAATTCCGCCATAGCTTATCAGCTTCTTATAGAATAGATTTGTTGCCGTAGATAAACTCATCCCTAATTCTGAACAGATATTTTCTGCACGCCTTTTTACTGCGTCATCAACACGGATTGATACATTTGCCATATGCTCACCTTCTCTTTTTCTCGAATTGTATCAAATCGCTTCGCGATGGCTTGTCAACGTTATTCCTTTATGTTACACTATTTCCAATGTTATTTTTGTTGAATAATTTTCTGTCAATTCAGCAAATTGTGTCATTTCGTTGTACTAATTATATAATGAGTTGTCAGAAAATTAGGCCGCGATCCGGTACAATTGGAAATCATCAAATTCAAAGCAGGTTTTCCTGCTTTTTTTGTACCGTGAATCTGATGCTTTCCTTGTTAATCATACAACAATATCTATGAAAAGGCAATACAAATCACTATATTGAAGCACTTTTGTAGACATGTTGTGTTACAGTTCACGGCCTAACCGGCCGCGAACTGTAACGCATCCAGCCCATTGAAAAGTCGCCTAACGGCGAGGGGCTGGATGCCTGCCCCATCACTGTATTGGCCGGATGCCTTGCAGCTGAGTGCAAGGCACCGTGTGAACAGTAACTTTAAATTAAAACGTTAATTGAAAAGTTCATGCCGCGGCTTGACGTCCTGCGTCTGTTTATTGTACTATATATTCAGAATCAAATTTGCTTTCTGAAAAAGAAGCAGGAAAGGAGATCGATCAGAATGACAAAAGAAGAAATGCAGAGATTTTTAATTAAAGAAGCGCAGAGAGGAAGCGCGGAGCTTGAAGCATATAGAAATCTTATGGAAATCTTAGGTATTGAATTTCCGATAGAAAAGGATAAAACAAGGGAATGATCCACACAAAGATACGATCCTGTCAAAAAATGCCACCTGTTCCTCCGAACAGGTGGCATTTTTTATTTCTAACGACTGAGGACAACAGCAATTACGTCAATGGCCCGCGATATATTCGTCCAACTGCTTCTGAGCCACCGCCATGGCAAGCTTCCGAGAGTTGGACGGCATGTCCGCCATGGAAACATTTGCCTGGCTTGCAATAGACGACATGGCCTGTGTCTTCTGCATCAGGCTGTACAGCATGTACTGCAGGGGATATTTGCTCTCATCATTCAAATCATTCATATAGAGCATGGCATTATAACAGTCATTACAATAGCCCAGCGCGAGAAACAGCCCAATGGTCGCCATGCCGGATTTCAAAAGCGGCAGGATCACGCTGAAAAAAGTACGGAATTCCCCCGCGCCGTCGATCAAGCCTGTCTCACTTCATAAACATTAACATTTCATTCATCCAGTTTTCTGCAGACGTTCCCTGTGCCAATCCACATCCATGTCCGCCGGTCAGATATATTTTCAATTCATGTGAAACCCCGGCATTTTCTAAAGCCTTCCCCATACGAACTGCGTTGCTGACAGGAACAAGCTCGTCATCCGCACAGGCCCATACAAATGTTTTCGGATATTCCTGACTGACATGCATTTCTACGGACAGCTTCTGCCTGAGAGATTCCTCCATACCGGTCAATGCCTGAAAACTGGGTTCGTGTGCTTCCTCCATAAAACTGATCACAGGATAATTTAGACAAACTTTATTTGGCTTTATGGAGATTCCCTCATACAGTTCCGACAGATGCGGCATTTCCGCTTTCAGTTCTTCCATTAAAAACCGCTCTATTTCATCACAATACAAGGCTGTTGACGCGCAAAGATGCCCGCCTGCCGATGAGCCGATCAACATGATCTGGTTCGGATCTACATGATACTTTTCCGCATTTGCCCTCACATATTTTATAGCTATACCTAAGTCCATCTGCGGAGCCGGATAACGGTTTGGAGCCACCCGATAGTTCAGCACAAAGGCTTTATGTCCCTCATCTTCCATGCGTTCTGCCATCTGGCTGCCTTCCGCATCCAGAGCGACCATTTCATATCCGCCGCCAGGACAGATAATGGCCGCTGGTCTTTCTTCTTCCGTGTTTCTGTTCGATACCATCAGGCAAACCGATTCTTTATTGTTTTTTTCTGCCTCCGGTAAAAATCTGTCCACATTTTCTTCTGCCCATAAAGGTATAAATTTATAACTACCATTATAAATAATATCCTCCATTTTATTTGCGGCCCGCACAAGCTCATCAGCCAAAAAAGGAGCGCCCCATGGCATTTTTACTTCCTGTTCTACGATTTTCAGAGGAACATCCCGGTATGTTTCCGGAACCAGATCACAGAACATTGCAGGAAACATAACTCCAAGGTATCTGCGCAAATCCTTTTCCCGCAGAATTTCTTCTATCGAATTATTTTTTGTAAACATCTTCGTCACCTTTCTTTCCATTATAGCCATCCGGCCATTTCACAAGGTATACCACGGGCACCCCGTCACGGCCATCCGACCCTTTCACAAGGCTTCAATATTGATACAATTCCACATACAGGCAGCCCGGCATATCTCCCAGCTTCAGCGACATCTGCTCATCCCCGTTGAGGATCCGCCCCGGCTTCCACTCGCCGTTTTCAATCTCCCCTTCCTCCAGCCGCAGGAAATTCACCTTCACATTTTCCCCGGCCTTCGCGCGGAAGGTCAGCGTGCTCATCATCCCCACGATCAGGAACTTGTTCTCGGCCAGTTCATAGACCATGCCTGCCCCCAGCGGCTTTGCCGTCATGCGGGGCGCATATCCAATGGCAAGGTCATACGTTTCAAATCGGAAATAGGTCCCGTAATCCGTCTCTGACTTTCTGCACCAGCTCTGCAGATGCTTCGTTCCCCGGTATTTCAGATACAGCGGCTTCATCTGCTCGATCAGGCCGTAAGTCCTGCTCAGATACTCCCTGCTTCCTTCGATCTCAAACGCGGAAGGGTCGATATTGAGGGCGGCCATCACCTCCATCGGCGGCCTGTCGATGGCCTCCGGCGGCAGTCCCAGGTCTTCCACCCCGAAGGGCGAATAGCAGATCGCGTTGTGCTTCCCAAAGGCGTACATACAGTAGGAGGAAGTCACCGCGTCTTTTCTGACCTCCGGGATGAACAGCGGATTGCCGTCATACCCATACTCGTCCATCACATCCGCCACATAGGGCACATAGATATCCGGCGCCAGTGTAAATAAGGACGGAGCCGCCAGCTTCCAGATCCGATGCACCTCCCGAACCGGCCCGCCGGTGGGATAGGAACCCGCATACCAGGGATATTGCTTGAGCCATGCATTGGTATAGCAGGGAATCGGATACTCCTTCTGACCTGCCTCCGTAATCTTCTCCACGGCCTTTGCGAAATGATATGCCATAAAATCTTCTTCCGCATCGACGCCGAAAGCTGACTTCCAGTCTCCAGACACACCGTACGCCTCCGCCAGTTCCGCCGGGATCTCTCCGGCAAATGCCTCTCTCGCCGCGGGGCTGTAATCGCAGGCTGTGCCCAGCAGGCCGATCTCATTTTCCACCTGTATGATGATCACTGTAGATTCCTCTTCGTCCGTCTCCCGAATATGCGCCATAACCTTTGAAAATGCGTTTGCATCCTTTTCCACTGCGGCTTCGCAGAGCGGAGAGATCGTGTTCAGCTTCTCTCCGTTTACCTTCTCCGCCCGGAAGTAAGTCTTCGTATCCTGCTTCATCCATCCCGGCACATACATGGACTCACTGTTTTTCCAAAGGCCGAACCATAAAAAGATCAGATGGATGTTCCGCTTTCTCGCCTGCCCGATCAGGCCGTCCACAAGCTCGAAGCAAAATCTCCCCTCCTCCGGTTCGATCGTCTCCCAGTATAACGGTACGATCAGGGAATTCAGGTTCAGCCCCTCCAGATTGTTCCATACATGCCGCTCCATGTATTCCAGGCTGCTGGCGCTGGAATTGTGGATCTCTCCGCCAAGTGCGAAGAAAGGTTCCCCCTTCACATATAATGTAGGGATCCCGTTGTCATTTTTGATCTGTGGAATGTGGTTCATTACTTTATCCTCCTGTTAAGATTTTTTGTTTTGATTGTTTTTCTTTCTGAAATCATTATATCTCTGCTTGACATACTTTCTCAATCTTAATATTATAATATTTATATAACAATTTTAATAATTACGCAGAAAGCCTGTCACTGGCAGCCTTTCGTTACTGTTCGCGGTGCCTTGCACCTTGCTGCAAGGCATCCGACCAATAAAATAGTGGTTTCTGGCATCCAGCCCCTCGCCGGCAGGCGACTTTTCAATGGGCTGGATGCGTTACTGTTCGCAGCCGGTTAGGCCGTAAATTGTAACAGTCTTTCTGCATACGGTGGTATTCAGAACAGCAGACGAATCTATCGCCTGCTGTTCGAAACAGGAGGTGTCCGTTATGATGTTCCAGATCCACAACTCCCCCAACCATACCCCACTCCCGCTGAGGCTGGAGCTGGTCGGAATCGGCCACCGGCAGGAGCCCATCCGCCGCCCGGGCGGGATGCCCTTTTACCAGTGGTTCTACTGCGTCAAAGGACAGGGGGAATTTATCGTAAACAGCCAGCGCTCCGTCATCTCCGAAGGCCAGGGGCTGTTGATCTACCCGCAGGTCCCTCACATCTATCAGGCCCTGACCCCGGACTGGACGGTCCATTTTTTCGGCTTTGCGGGATCCATATGCCATGAGCTCCTTTCCTCCCTGGAAATGCATGAAACCGGAGTTTACCATTTTTCCAGGCCGGAGGTGTTTGTCCGCCATATCCAAAAACTGTATGAGATCCGCCGGCAGTCCATTTCCGGGAAAATGCGGGAATACTCCAAGGAATGCTATGCGTTTCTTTTAGATCTCTCCCCCTGCATCACACGGATCAATCCCTCCTCCCATGTGGATGCGAACGACCTGATCACGGAGCTGATTTTATATATGGAGCACCACTACGACCAGGATATTTCATTAGATGAACTGGCGGAGCTGGTCGGATTGTCCAGGGAATATATGTGCTCCCTGTTCAAAAAGACTATGAAACAGACGATCATGCATTATCTGCTGACCATCCGCATCAGCCGCGCCCGTGAATTTTTGATCCGTTTTCCTGAAAAGAAGGTTCTGGAGATCGCAAAGATGTGCGGCTTTGAAAGTCCCAGCTACTTCGGGAAAAAATTTAAACAGGAAACCGGGATGACACCGGATACCTTCCGGAAAAAGCTGGGATAGTATTTTATTGAGATAAGGCTTGCCATGATCTGTCAGAATCAGTTATAATAGGAATTGCACTGATGTGCAAGTACGTCATCAATTTTCTGGCGAAAATTGGTGACAATTTATAATAGGAATTGCACTGATGTGCAAGTACGTCATCAATTTTCTGGCGAAAATTGGTGACAATTTATAATAGGAATTGCACTAGAGTGCCACGCACGTCATCAATTTTCTGGCGAAAATTGGTGACAAATTTATAATAGGAATTGCGCTAGAGCGCCACGCAGTATGAATAGATGGTTTTTTAGAGGAAGATGACTGCGGAAGGAGGGATTCCCATGTACTATCTGAATACAAAAGCTCAATACATGCTATACCAAAAAGTGGTGAATAACCAGATTTTTGTCGATAAGAGTTTGATGATTGAAGAAGTTTCAAAAGTAATCGGGACAGGGAATCCATATATATGTATTACCCGTCCAAGGAGGTTCGGAAAGACCATCAATGCAAATATGCTCGGGGCATATTACACAAAAGGCTGTAACGGCCGCTCGATTTTTGACAAGCTTGCAATCTCCGGTACGGAACAATATGAAAAGCATATCAACCAATATAATGTCATCCATATTGATTTCAGCAAATACCCCGATTATTGTGAGGGATATGATGAGTATATCAGAGATATTACGGAAACTTTGAAAGAAGATTTAAGGGAGGCCTATCCGCGGCTTGAAAATCGTGAATATCGAAGTTTAAGCCGGATGCTGCTGGATACGGAAGCGTCGTTTATTTTTATACTAGATGAATGGGATTCGGTTTTTTATGAAGATTTTATGACAGACCGGGACAAAATCGATTTTTTGAAATTCCTGAAAGTACTTCTGAAAGACAGGCCGTATGTCGAACTTGCTTATATGACAGGTATCCTCCCGATTGCAAAATACTCCAGCGGGTCTGAACTGAATATGTTTGATGAATATCATTTTATGGATGATAATATTTACGATTCCTATTTTGGGTTCCGTGAGGAGGAGGTACGGCGGTTATGTGAGGAAACGAAAACAGTTTCTTATGAAGAAATGAAGCTGTGGTATGACGGGTATTATACAAGTGAAGGGAAAAGCCTTTTTAACCCGCGTTCGGTGAGTAAGGCGCTTGTGCGCGGGGTATGTTTAAATTACTGGACAGAGACAGGCCCGATGAACGAAATCGCGGACTGCATCGAGCATAACGTGGACGAAGTGCGCGAAGATATTGTAAAATTAGTGTCCGGGATTCCGGTTGAAGCAGAACCAGGCAGGTACAGTGCGGCCGAACAGAATCTTGAAACGCGTGATGAGAAAAAAATACACCATTGCCTGATAGAAAAATACAGATAGAGATGACACATTGCGCCGATGCGTAAGCTACTTCCAAACACATGAAGGAGTGGATGATAATGACCAAAGTTGTTTATGAAATCATGCACGGCGAGCGGGCCGTGGCGCGGATCGACATGCAGGGGCACTGCCGCATTTTCGGTGATGGAACATATATGCCCTGCAGCCTCTATCTGGATGACTCGGATGAGGAATTGGATACCCTGGTAAACAATATTACAAATTTTCAATACTGGTGCGCCGGCAGGATCCTCACCCTGGACCGTCAATATGCAAAAGAAATCCTGAACAGCATCGGGATGTCCCAGGCGGCAACGGACCGGGACCGTGCACAGATCGCGCTTTCCTGCCGCTGTCTTACCCTGACGGATATCTACTGGGTGAAGCGGCAGGATGAGGAGATTACGTTTCAGGAGGTCAACCTGTACGACAACCACCTGGATAATTCCTCCATTGATGTTTCTCTGCGCGGGCACCAGATTACGGTGCAGAATGACAGCCTGATTCCGGACCTGTCTACAAACGGGTGCTTTCCGAAGGCTTGGCTCCGCCACGCACAGGGATTTACACTACTCAAAGACGGCAGCATCCGCGCCGTAGAAAATGAACTTCTGGCAAGCAGGGTCTGCCAGTGCTTCCGCTGCTCCCAGGTGGTGTACCGTGAGACTAACTATGATGGAGTCCGTGTCTCTTCCAGTGAACTGATGACCTCCAAGCGGTATTCCATTGTATCCAGAGAGGCCTTTGAGATCTATGCGGTAAATGAGGAACTAGATCCGATTGCATATATTTTGGAGCTGGACGGTTATTCCTATTATATGATGAACATCCTGGATTATCTCATCGGCAATACGGACAGGCACTGGGGCAACTGGGGATTTCTCGTGGATAACGAAACAAACCGGCTGATCTCGCTGCATCCCCTGATGGATTTTAACCAGGCGTTCCAATCCTATGACCATTTGGAGGGTGCGAACTGCCTGAGTGTCCTGCCGGAACATATGACCCAGAAGGAAGCGGCCATACAGGCTGTCTCCCGGATCGGGCTGAACCAGCTCCAGGAAATTGACCCCCTATGGTTCCGGGGGCGTGAGGACGATTATCGGATGCTGATGCGGCGGATGGATGTGCTGCGCGGCTTCTCCTCGATTTTCTCCTGATCCGATTCAATTCCGTGGAATTGTCTTTATGTAGTCAAAGCGGTCTGTTATGTGTGGAAATTTTTCAATATCCCATAATTTGCAGAAAAATAGTGTGTACAGACCGCAGCTACTTTCTCAGGATTTAATCTTTGCAGCATATGAATGCCTTCCACCTTTTTCGAATATAGAAGCCTGTTATTCTTAATCAATTCATTGATTTTTAC
>VSNK01000339.1 GCA_009774255.1 Faecalicatena sp. | reverse complement strand
AAAGAGGCCTGGCTTTTGTGTGATCATTGTTAAAATCCACCTGTTCATCTAAGATTGTCATATCCCCGGTCTCTTTGATATAAGCGGCAGTCCCTGCAATCAGCCACAATGGATCGTCATTGAAGCCGCTGCCGATATCCGCGTTGCCCTTTTTGGTCAGCGGCTGGTATTGGTGGTAAGCGCTGCCGTCTTCAAACTGCGTTGCGGCGATATCCAGTATCCTCTGCCTTGCCCGGTCAGGGATCAGATGGACGAAGCCTAAGAGATCCTGGCAGGAATCACGGAATCCCATGCCTCGTCCGGTTCCAGACTCGAAATATGAAGCGGAGCGGGACATATTGAAGGTGACCATGCACTGATACTGATTCCAGATATTTACCATTCTGTTCAGCTTGTCATCTGCACATTCCAGAGTGAATCTGGATAGCAGTGAATTCCAGTAGTCAGAGAGGGCTGTTAATGCGTCTGCAATTTTTTCATCAGTATTGAGCCGGGAAATCGTATCTAAAGCAGGTGTTTTGTTGATAATGTCCGGCGCTTCCCATTTTTCGTCTGCCGGATTCTCGGCGTAGCCTAACAGGAAAATGAGACTCTTTGTCTCACCTGGGGCAAGTGTGAGTTTTAAGTGGTGAGAGCCGATAACGGCTCCGCCGCTGGCGATGGACTGACAGGAAATGCCTTCTCTTACTGCCTTTGGGTTTTCAATGCTGCCGTAATCACCGAGAAATGCGTCCCTGTCCGTATCAAAACCATCGATGTCGGCATTCACCGTATAGTATGCATAGTGGTTCCGGCGCTCCCTGTATTCGGTTTTGTGGTAAATAGTGGAACCGATTACTTCCACTTCGCCGAGGCTTAAATTACGCTGGAAGTTTGTAGAATCGTCTACCGCATTCCAGAAACAGAATTCCACATAAGAGCTTAGAGATAAGTCCTGTGTCTCCTCCGTGTCATTGCGAAGAAGCAGATGATTGACTTCGCAGGTCTCGCCCAGAGGAACGAAGGTTGTCAGTTCGGCATGGATTCCGTTTTTGGAGGAAAGAAATCTGCTGTATCCAAGCCCGTGATGACATTCGTATGTGTCGAGCATTGTCTTCACCGGCTGCCATCCGGGAGCCCAGATGGTTCCGTTATGATTGATAAAGTAATACCTTCCGTTCGTATCAGCGGGGACGTTGTTATAACGGTAGCGTGTCAGCCGGAGAAGTTTCGCATCTTTATAGAAGCTGTAGCCGCCGCAGGTGTTGGAGATCAGGGAGAAAAAAGATTCGTTTCCCAGATAATTGATCCAGGGAAGCGGCGTTGCCGGTGTTGTGATGACATATTCTTTCTTTTCGTCATCAAAATATCCAAATTTCATGTTGTTTTTATCCTTTCTTTTATGTTTTATATTGGCATGTGACCATGTATTGCGTTAGATAATAAGCGGGTTCTAATACATTATTGCATGAATCTTGTATCAGAACTGGGAAGTACCCTGCATAATATCTGCGTGTTCTCTTAGGATGCTTTGTCTTTTTTGAGTCCGCGTCTCATTCTTCTCATACGGAGAGAAAATCTTGTTAAATATAAAAGACTGACCGTAAACAATCAATACAAATCCCAGAGACAGAAATATCATGAGTACCGTATCCAGGGAGATAAACAGGCAGAAACATGCCGTACACACATCAATCAGAAGCAGGGCAACCGTCCATTTCAGATTTCTGACAGCCAGACCCCATGCATTTTTGATGGAATTGACAGGTGTATTTACAAACCTGCCGACCAGCGGAAATGTGTAATGGAATATGACAAGCCATATGACGGAAAGCGCAATCAGCAGACCCGTAATGCCGGATGAAAGTGCGGTTCCTCTCAAGGGCCAGAAGAGCAGGTTGAATAAGATCATGCTTCCGGACGCCAAAAGAGGAAGGAAGGCAAGAGTTCCGTCTTTAAAGTTCCGTTTGAATTCTCGGATATAGGTACGTACCAGATAGCCGTATTCACCCTTTGTTTCCTTGCTCATTATGTAGTAGAGAGATGCAAGCGCGCTGCCAATCGTGAAGATCGGGACACAGGTGATTAAGAAAATCAGGTTCAGAACAAAAAAATTACATAATGTGTTAATAAAGTCAACCACAGGATTTAATTTGCTGTTACTCATACGAAACCTCCGCTCTGTTTTTGTTTTTATTATAAGTGTTTTATAGGGTATACCGCTACGCAAAAAAATTGCACAGAACTACATACAAAATTAGACATCTTTTAGAAGTGAGCCATTGGAAGGTAAATTGAAATTGAACTTTCCCATTTATCGGGTGTATACTAATCATAAAATCAAGAGAGCAATTATATGTGATAAGGTATTTTCATAAAATTATGGGTGTGCCTGTGAAAGTACTGAATGGATAGGAGTTATAAGTAAGGGGAAAGCTTATGAGAAAGAAATGGATAGGTATCTTGCTGTGTACAGTGTTGCAGATATCATTGGCGGCAGGATGTGAAATGAAAAATGGAAAATCAGGGCAGGAAGATTTTGGAGCAGATAAATATAAGAAATTCATTACCGTTGATGTCTATGACGAGTATGCGAATTACCAGGGGTTACAGAACGGCTGGTTTGCAAAAGTGGTCAGGGACCGGTTTAATATGGAACTGAATATAATTGCGCCCAATGTGTCAGGGGGCGGAGATACGCTCTATCAGACACGGGCCGCCACAGGCAATCTTGGCGATCTGGTCTTGATCAACACGGCAAATGGAAAGTTTGATGAACTGGTGAAAAGCGGCCTGGTCATGGATTGTACAGAACTGGTGAAAGACAAAGAGATCATGAAGAATTACGGTTCTGCAGTAGAGAAGACGAATCAACTGGTTGAATCGGATGGAATCTATGGATTCCCCAATTCTATTTCTTCACAGCCGCCGACTGTGCCGTCCGAGAGTCAGGAACCTACTTTCGGACCTTATATTCGATGGGATTATTATAAGAAAGCCGGCTATCCGCAGATAAAAGATTTGGATGAATTCCTGGATGTGTTAGGGCAGATGCAGGCTTTGGCAAGAAAGGAAGAGGGGGCCGATGATATTTACGCAATTTCCCTGTTCAGGGACTGGGATGATCATATGATGAACAATGCGAAGCAGCTTGTCTGTCTGTATGGATATGATGAGCAGGGGTTTGTGCTGTCTAAGGCAGACGGTTTGGATTATCAGAATATCATTGACGGGGATTCCCTCTATATCGGGGCGCTTCGTTTCTTTCATAAAGCAAATGCGCTGGGGCTGGTGGATCCGGACTCCAGATCACAGAATTATGATACATGGATTCAGAAATACCGGGATGGGAAAGTTTTATACAGCCCATGGCCGTGGGTAGGACAGAGTACCTTCAATACGGCTGAGAATACAGCGGAGGGCAAGGGGTTCAAGATGGCGGCAGTACAGGATATGCAGATTTTTTCATTTGGCTGCTGGCCGGAAGGGGATTCAAAAAATATTATTGCAATCGGTTCTCAGGCAGAGGATCCCGAAAGGCTTGCGGATTTTATAGACTGGTTATACTCTCCGGAAGGCTTTGAATTGAATGGGCAGGCAAACGGCGCTGCCGGGCCGAAGGGGCTTACCTGGGATATCGGTGATGACGGCAAGCCTTCGTTGACGGATTTTGGCCGGAGGGCGCTGCCGAATAATCCGGTAGAAGTTCCCGAAGAATTTGGCGGAGGGAAATGGCATGCCGGTGTATCTGCATTGAATTTCAAACCATTTCTTCTGTCAGAAACAGATCCGAATACAGGTGTTCCTTATGATTATCTGTGCTGGGATTCTGCGACGGAAGGCAATGAAAGCGTGCTTGACAAAGATTGGAAGGAAAAGATGGGGGCGGATACATCGATGGAGTATCTGAAACAAAACGGCATGCTCCTTGTGGCTCCCGGTGCCAATTATTCCACACCAGCTGAGGAAGCGAATATTACCACAGTGAGAGAACAGTGCAAAGCAAGGGTGATCGATTATTCATGGCAGATGATATTTGCGCGGGACAGCGAATTTGATGCACTCTTAAAAGAGCTTGATAATACGTTGGATGGTTTGGGGTATGAGGATGTATATCAGGTGGATTTAGAGAATGCGAAGGAGCAGACGGCAGCAAGGAAGGCTGTCACAGAGAAATACCGTAATTGATAGTAAAAAGAGAGGTATTCTGGTTTAACAATAGGTCTGTGCAGTATATGCCCCAGTGAAGCGGGGGTATACACTGTACAGACCTGCTGTTTATCAGTTCTGCTTTTTCCGGTATTCTGCCGGAGAAGTCCCTTCATACTTTTTGAATTTTCGATGAAAATAGTCTACATTGCTGTATCCCACCCGCTCGGCAATTTCATACACCTTAAGGTTTCCGTCATCCAGCAGCTCTTTTGCTTTGGCGATACGCACCTGGTCCAGGTACGAATTAAAATTTACGTTCAGCTTTTTGGTAAACAGCCTTCCCAGATAAGAGCTGTTATAGCCAAACAGCGGAGCCAGTGTCTCAAGCTTCAGATTCTCCTGATAATTATGCCGGATATAATGCAGGACTTCATCCAGTACATTTTCCCCGGAGGAATATCCAACGGAATGCATCCACATTTCAAACTGTTCTTTTAGAAATTCGATGATTTCATAAAGGTAATATTTTTCCTCAATCAAGACCATTACAGAGGCATTTGCCAGAAACGGCAGGTCAGCCTGGGGAAAAATCTGCATAATCTTCTGTTTTACCAGAATATAAACGTCGATCAGAAAATGTTTAATATCCGGAATCTCGGCCGTGCATCTGGTCAGGTAATCTGACAGATCATTTAAAGTACCCGCAATCAGCGTTGGATTATGGGACTGTATGTAATTCGAGAAGGATTCTGCGTACTTTGGGGCAAGTTCCTGCGTGAACAGGTGCGTAATATCCTGCTGCATGTGGAACTCATCATAGCCAATGACGTGTTGGTCCCGAAAACAAAAGAACCGGCGGCCTTCTAACCGGCAGACGTCCTCATAGGAAAGATGGATGTCCTGGATACGGAAAGCCTGACGTCCGTAGGTCAGGAATATAGAATCAAAGGGAGAGCCTTTCTGCGGCTTGCTGCGGTAATGCTCCAGGAGATTCTGAAACCGGGAGATGGCGAACTCCCCTTTTAATAAGATGACGTTACGCTGGTCAATCTCAAGGATATCATAAGTCTGGCTGTCCTGGTTCGTAATGCGCATAAGTTCTGAAAAATCCCATGCCGGATGGAGGATATCCTGATTGTAATTCCCATAAGTAATGATCTGGTAAATATGGGCGTCAAGATGCAGGTCGCCGGAGTCCAGGGTATGGTAATTGCAGGTATTTAAGAGGATTTCCTTTAAAATATGATTCCTGGCTTTGTCACGGTACTGGGAATAAGAACGGGAAGCTTTTCGCTCTTCTTCAATCAGATTCCGGACAGTATGTATGGCCTGTTCAAGCTCCTCCTCATCAATTGGTTTCGTAAGATAGAAGTCTAC
>VSNK01000338.1 GCA_009774255.1 Faecalicatena sp. | reverse complement strand
TTACTGAAGAAATCAGGCCTCCCCAAAAAGAATTAAGGTTATCCGGTTTTTCATTTTTTACCAAATCATCGCATACATTAGAAGTTGGAAAAGCCTTTGATTCTGAACCAGTTGCTATATACCCTGTTAAAAATTCACTTTCTTTTAATTTCGTATATCTCTTTCGATCCTTCTCACTAAGCACATTATTCAGGCCTCCACAAGATGTCAGTATTCGAAACAACTCCGTCTTTCCTGAGCCTCGCCCTCCAATAATCAAAAAATTTTTAGGGTCTGCCAGTTTACCATAGTTCCGCAAGGGTAAAAAATTCTGTAAAATATTTTCCTCGTCTTCTCCCGATCCATTCTCCGGTACACATCTGGAAATTCCTTCTAAAATTTTGTTCTTTTTCTCGATTTCCATGTTTAAACCTCTCCAAACCAGCCGTTTATACGATCCGTGATCTTTGAATAACTTTCTCCTGTCAAAATATTTTTATAGGCGTTAACTCTTTGATTTTTCTCCTGACTTCCATCAGAAAACAATTCAATTCCCTGTAAAAGCGCATGATCAAATGAAACAAATTCCGGAAAATGGCTTTCCCCTTCTGCTTCTATCCCAGGTATCTCCGCCTCCGTATCATAGTAGTTCTCTATACATACCGTATATGATTTATTGATAAAGCGCTCTCTGGCTGATGTGAAATTTTCCGCCGTAGGGTTCGGACACATCGTATCTACAATCATGACAGGAAAATCAGCCGTATGTCCTTCCGCTATTGTGCGTAAAACCTGTGTAATCCCATCCCATGATTGTCTGCTGTCATTGCCAAACAGTACGACACCATGAGGTAGCTGTATAGCTGCTATTCCTCCCATATCATGAAATCCGGCACGTGCATCCAGTAGAATATAATCTACGGTGTAATTATCTTTTATATCTGTCAATAATCTTTCTAACGTTTTCCTCAAATATCCGTTTCTATTGTCCTGGTAATCAATACGTGCCAGTTTTTGAAGATAACTTTGGTCTACTTTTCCGGCAGGCATTACATACAATTGTCCCGAAGTTTCATCCAGCAATGATGGTTCTGTCACATCTAAGACATAATCCGCTATGTGTATCTCCGAATGAATTCCACACTCGATTAAGTAATCTAAAACGCCTCTTGTAATCATTTCCCCGTCAAAAAACAATGAAGCCAGACCTGGCGCCTCTATATCTGTGTCTACCATCATTACATTTTCCCCCTGTTTTACCAGAAGCAAAGCAACCGCAGCTAATGCTGTTGTTCTTCCCATTCCTCCTTTAAACGAATAAAAAGTAACAACTTTCGTACCATTTTCTGATTCTGCTTCCTCATATGGCCACACAGACTCCTGGCTTTCCTGCTTGCGAATCCAGGCTTTTTTTGCGATGGCTCTTTCGGCCATATAAAATTTTATATCTTCTGTAGTGGTCCATTCCGTTCGATCGTTCTCTATCAGGTTTATAATAAGTTCTTCCCGAAATTCTACATTTCTTGGTCTATGAGATGATTGTTTCCAATAAATCTTTTCGCTAAAATATTCTCCTAAATTCTGATTTAAACTGGAAATAAGTTCTTGCTTATCGGTGTTGGATACAGACTGTGTATTCCCCATTAAAAATGATAGTTTTCCATATACATCTCTAATCAAAGTAACTTCTGACAATAAATTTTTCTCTCGCCACTGGCATACACAATGTACTGCCATATCCGGTATATCATTAAATGCAATCATTTTCTCTCCTTATCAATATCCATCCAGATACATATTCGCCATTTCCTTAATCAAACTATACGCAGCATTCTTACACTCTTCGGCATTTTCCTCCGAATATCTCCCATCTTTAAAATATCGTCTACTCGGATGATCTTGAAATAAAATCGGGGGTAATGATACGGCAGACAGTCTTAATCCACATGCCGGATTAATCAAAGCCGAGACTTCCATGTCTCCTGACAATACCACTTTAAGATCCTGAAACAAGTCTTCGCCAGAGTGACCATACTTTTTAACATCATCCATAAAATGCAGCATATCCATTATCTTTTTCAAAGCACATTCGGCAGCAAACCCCTGCATACATACAGCATTATCGTACTCCCCCTGCTCTTCTAATATTTTTCCATCAATCCAATGCCTTATTGCTGCTTCATAAAAATCATCATTTGCCATTATCTTTAATTCCTCCTTTTTAAGTATACTCTAAAAAGGAGCTTCTCTCAATACTCTATCTTTATTTTTACGATAAGTTCTTAAAAACATGTTACAGTTCACTGTCAATGTCAGAGCGCAGGAGGGATTTATCTACTATAAGAAGGGGCTGCTATATCAGAGATAAAAAGTCTCCGATATAACAGCCCCCTTTTTCCTATACTATAGCCCCTCCAGATGAGGCGCACGCATTTACATGGAAAATATTGTTTTTTTACTGCAGGATTTTTTCCGACAGTTTCTTACTGAATCAGCGCCTCGCTCACCTTCACCAGATTTTCCCGGATGGCGATATGCTGGGGACAGGCTTCCTCGCATTTTCCGCACTTGATACATTCGTCCGCTCGTTTTAGCCCATGTCCTCCTACAAGCCAGCCCTCCTGGTTCTTTGCCAGGGCAATATCGCCGTAGAGGGTCAGATAATTCATGGCCGTGAAGGAGCCTGAGATTCCGATATGCATTGGGCAGACCTTTGCGCAGTAATTGCAGGTCGTACAGGGGATCAACGGAATTCGTTTCAGTTCTTCCTGCGCTTCCTTAAACGTCTCCTTCTGGCTGTCCGTCAATCCGGCAAATGTCTTCATATAGGACAGGTTATCCTTCATCTGCTCCACATTGCTCATGCCGGACAGAACGGTAATTATGCCTTCTAAGTCCGCCGCGAAGCGCACCGCCCAGGATGCCACGGAGCTTTCTGGTTCGGCTGCTTTCAGGATCTCCTGCACGGACTCCGGCGGCGTGGCCAGCATACCGCCCTTCACAGGCTCCATGATGACAACCGGCTTCCCGTGCTTTCTCGCGACCTCATAGCAGCGCCTCGACTGCACTGCCGGATTGTCCCAGTCCGCATAGTTGATCTGGAGCTGGACAAATTCCATCTCCGGATGAGCATTCAAGAGCTCCTCCAGTTCTTCCGGCGTGGAGTGGAAGGAAAATCCTACGTGCTTCACCAGGCCCGCTTTCTTCTTCTCCATCACCCAGTTCCAGATGTCATAATCGTCAAAATATTGGGTTCTGGCTTCCCCCAGATTGTGGAGCAGGTAAAAGTCAAAATATCCTGCCCCGGTCTGTGCCAGAGACGCATCGAATTGGGCATATGCCTCTTCCTTCGTCTTGCAGTTGATCCAGGCCGCGTTCTTTGTGGCCAGTTGGTAGCTGTCCCGGGGATAGCGCTCTACCAGCGCCTGGCGGATGGCATCCTCGCTTCCCGCGTAGGCCCAGGCCGTATCAAAATATGTAAAGCCGGCCTCCATAAATAAGTCTACCATTTCTTTGACCTGCTCTACATCGATCACGCCGTCGTTCTGCGGCAGGCGCATCAGGCCAAATCCTAACTTTCTGATCTCTTCACCTAAATATCCCATGTCTAATCTCTCCATTTCTTGTGATTGATATTTTATCTGTTCTGAGTACCTGCTCTAAACAGCTGCTTTTTCATATTGCTGCTGTTCAGAACCTGAAAATAAATATTGCGAGAAGCATTTCTTCGCATTATAATAAGTATATCAACTTCGAGTAACTCGAAGTCAATACCTTTTTTCAAGTTTGCAAAATAATTCCAGCTGTGCATTAGGAAATGATTTGGACCGGGAGAGGATTTTATGAACTACACCATGAAACAGTTTGCGGAAATGTTTGGCACCACAGAACATACCGTACGCTATTATACGGATATCAACCTGCTGCCCTGCCGGAGGGATGAACAGAACCGCCGCGTATTTGATGACGAATCGGTCAGCTGGATGCAGGGGATCACTTATCTGAAAAGCTGCGGTACTCCCCTCAAAGACATCAAAGAATACTGCCGGTTATGCAGTCTGGAGGAATCGGAGGAAAATCTGCGCGCAAGATACCAGATCATCCTCCGTCAGTGCGGACAGGCTCACCAAAAAGCGGAGGAGGCGAAAGCCACCGCAGAATTTATGGACCGTAAAGTAAAGCATTATGAAGATATTCTTGCGGGTCTGGTGCCGGATGATATGAATCCCGGAAACTGGACGCAGAATGCAGATTGTTCACAGAACGATGGCAAATGCAAAACCTGATTTTAATGTCTTTCGGTGATAAGATTGCGGCAACACTGATACATTCTTATTTTCTGGAAGGCGATGAAGTGGAATAGCTTATGTCTGTCAAGCCGAATATACCAATAAGGAGAAAAAACGTGTCTGAATTAATGTCTATGAAGAATATCGGAAAAGAAATGGCAAGGAAGCTGACATCTGTCGGCATTGATTCCTCCGAAAAATTAATAGAAGCTGGTTCCAAACAGGCTTTTTTTAAGCTGAAACAATCCTATCCCCAAGTCTGTCTTGTACATTTGTATACGTTGGAAGGGGCGATCCATAATATGGAATTCAATCAGCTTTCAGAAGAGAAGAAAAAAGAATTGAAGGAATTCAGTGACTTTTTAAAAAAGTAACCGCAAAAAGAAAGGCAGACGCTCTCTTGGATATGTCTATACAGTTCTATTAGTTAGCTAAAATAGTGCCTATTCAACACACTTGACATAAGAAAATCAAAATGATATAATTAGAAACATTCAAATGTATCTAATTGCAAGAGGTGAGCTTATGGCACGAAATAAATATCCCGAAATCACAGAAGCAAGAATATTGGACACAGCGACAAAACTTTTTTTAGAAAACGGGTGGGAGCAGACCACCATTCAAGATATTGTTGACGAATTAGGCGATATGACACGCGGAGCGTTCTATCATCATTTTAAGTCCAAAGATGAAATCATAGATGCTGTTACAACCCGTATCTTTATGGGGAACAATCCGTTTAAGGCAGTAGAAGAAATCAAAGATTTAAGTGGGCTTGAAAAAATAAAGCATTTCTTCAAATTTTCCCTACAGCGTAACGATACCATAAAATTCAGCGAAGTTGCAGGAAGCGTACTAAAAAGCCCTATTTCTATTGGAAAACAGGTTTTAGACAGTATCAATAGTATGGCACCCTACTTTACGGAATACATCACAGAGGGCATAAAAGACGGTTCCATTCATGTGAAAAATCCAAAGCAGACAGCCGAAAGTATGATTTTGCTTGTAAATGTCTGGTTCAGCCCTCTTGTATTCTCCGATACAAAAGAAGATTATATAAAGAAGTATGAACAGTTGAAACTGATGTATGAAGGGATAGGGCTTCCGCTGTTTGATGATGAACTGCAATCGCTATTTGAAAACTTATATGACAGGATTGCTGTACGCCAGTAAGATATATAGTAAACGACAAATTATTCCAGCTGTGCGGTTGGATGCTCTAAAGAGCATCCAACCCACTTATCCATTCGCAAAAACCGTGCTGACGCACTC
>VSNK01000337.1:3430-5541 GCA_009774255.1 Faecalicatena sp. | reverse complement strand
GGCGGCCTGAATACCAGCTTTTATGTGCATCCTCCCGACCAATCAGCGTGGTGATTGGCCGGGGTGTGACATGTAACATCTGTATCGCAAATAAAGTTGAAAAAATACAAAAATAATAGCAATTCAAACATTTTTATGCTATTATAGAAAATTGGTAAAAGTATATCGCTATTTACAGTGCCTTGCAATTTTATGCAGGGCACTCGGCAGGTCTAACAGAAGCATAGTGTCAGGAGTATGCGGATGATAAAAGTGAAATATAAGAAACAGACAGCGTTTATTATTTTTGCTATAGCAGCTATCATTATAATATGGCGCAGTCTTTATCCGTCAATCACGTTTAAAGATCTCCGCACCGTAAAACAAGAGGCATGGAAGCAGTGTGAATGGAACATATGGGGAATCCCGGTAGATCACAAGGATGCATTTGAAAATATTGACGGTGCGGTCCGTGAGGGCGGAGAAGTATATATGTCTATAACCGATTGGACGGATAAAGGAATTTCCAAAGGTGGGGAGATTCCGGTCTTTAGTTCAAAAAACAGTAATATAGTCATAGGAAAATTAAGAGAAGAGGCTATTGTAAGTATCTTGGAACAGGAAGCAGACAGAATCCTGATTCGTTCCGGGTACATATCGGGGTATGTAAACAGCGGCAGGCTGCTGTGTGCGGAACAGGCAAGAAAACGGGCCGACGAAGTGTGCCCTGAGCAGGTTCTTGCGGATATGTCGGGGATCAAGGTATACAAGACGGCGGAAGACGGAGAAGTCCAATGCTATTTACAACAAAGAGAAAGTTATGATATAATAGTAAAAATACCTGGATGGTATCGGATTTCTATGGAATATTATGGGGAAAACTATGTGAAAAATTCGGGGGTAAAGGTTGTCCGCAAGACTTGGCTTGCAAGTCCGAATTCTGAAGATGATGTGGCAGGGGCATATAGGGAAATAGAGTTAAGCGAGGCAGAAAGAGAGCATTTGGCGGCGCTTACGTGGTGTGAAGCGGGAAGTGAACCTTTTGAAGGACAAATAGCAGTTGTATCTACCGTACTTAACAGGGTAGATGATACCCGGTTTCCTGATACGGTTGAGGAAGTTATCCGGCAGGAGGGGCAGTTTATCCCGGTGGAAACCGGCTGGTATGATAAAGTACTGAAGGAGAAGACAAAAATCAAAAGCAGTTGCTTTGAGGCAGTTGACTATGTCCTCCAGGGGAATCGGACCGTTGATACGCTCTATTTTAACCAGGCCGGAATGGGAACGCAGATAGGAAGCCATTGGTTTTATTGATGAAAGAATTGAAAATATGAAGGAAGATACATATGAAGAATTGGTTATCAGTACTTGCGGTTGCGGCAGTTACGATTTTATGTTGTCTGGCAATGATTAGGATTACCGGAAAGGAAAGAAAGGTTCGTATTGCCGGAACCTTTGCACTTATTTCCGCAGGGGGATTCGCATATGCACTCTCTGAGATGGTACAGAGAGGTTTGGACGGCGGTTATCTGTTTGGCTCAATTATGATATCACTTACGGTTCCTTGTCTGATATTTTTTGTATTGTACCGTACGATCAAAGACAAAAGGGGAACGGCAAAAAAGAAGATATTAAAAGAGAGAATGGAGTGGGAAACGAATCAGAAAGAGGACCTGGAGAGACAATTGCAGGAAGCTGTTTCGGAACGGGATTCTCTAAGAGAACAGATTAATAAACAAAGAAAGCGTATGCATGCGAATAAGCAGGCTGCCGGGGAACGGGAAGAAGAAATCCTTTCTGATATGGAACGGATTAAGAAGGAGTTCCATGAGGAAGTCGAAAGCGTAAAGAGGGAATGTGAAGCAGATTGGGAGCTTATGCGTAAAGAATCCGAGGAAGAACAGCAGCGCGTGCGCAAAGAATGCGACGAAAAGCTTGCATTAATGAGCCGGGAACATGAGGCGGAGAAAGAACGGATCTACAAAGCACTTGAGACGGAGAAAGAACGCCTGCGCATACAGTATGAGGAAGAGCGTGAACTCCTGAGTAAGGAACAGGGGACGGAAAAAGAACAGGTTTATAAAGCTCTTGAGCTGGAAAAAGAGCGCCTGCGCAAAGAATATGAGGAAGAG
>VSNK01000337.1:0-3330 GCA_009774255.1 Faecalicatena sp. | reverse complement strand
GCAAAGAATATGAGGAAGAGCGTGAACTTCTGAGAAAGGAATGGGAGGCGGAAAAAGAACAGATATACAAAGAACATGAGGCGGAAAAAGAATACTTGTGCAGGGAATACGAGGAAGAGCGTGAACTTCTGAGAAAGGAATGCGAAGCGGAAAAAGAACAGATATACAAAAAATATGAGCTCGAGAAAGAGAAGGAAGAACGTCTGCGCAGGGAACGTGAGGAAGAGCAGGAACGTCTGCGCAGAGAACGTGAGGAAGAGCAGGATCGACTGCGCAGGGAACAAGAGGCGGCAGAAGAAGAGCGCTGCCGCATAGAGAGGGAAGCGAGGCAGGAAGAGATTCGTATCCGTACAGAGAAACAGTTTGCCTTTGATAATGTTGTAAAAAAGGCGGAAATTTTTAGACAAAAAGGTATGTATCCGCTTGCAATAACGTTGTATCAGCAGGGAATTGAAAAATCTGAGACGGAAGAAGAGATTAAGAATTTGCGCAAATTGTTGGCAAATTGTTACATAGACGCAGGAGAACCTGGAAAGGCAAGAAAGGTTCTGAGCGGTCTCGGAAACTCTTTGGGCCCAGATGTGTGAGATGAATTTTTGTCAGAAGTGCACAAATTTATGAGGCGTACGTGGAATGTACGCTGATTAAATTTGTGAGCTTCTGGCGGAAAATCAGCCGCAAAGATGGGTGCAAGGGAGTTTTCGAGAACGCTCGTTCTTACAGAGAGGTAAATTGTGGAGAGTAAAAGCTTGACAAGGGCAGTTTTACTCATCTTCTGTTTTGGGCTATTTATTACAAATGTCGGCATAGTAACCGGAGCGATGGCGAGAAACCGCAAGAATGTGGAAGAACCCGTAAAAAAAGAAGAGAAGGCTGTCTCAGATACAGATATAAAGAAGAAAAATCAAAATATAGAGAATCAAAATGCAGAGAGCCAAAATGCAGAGAATCAAAATGCAGAGAATCAAAATATAGAGAATCAGAATGCAGAGAATCAAAATGCAGAGAATCAAAATATAGAGAATCAGAATATAGAGAATCAGAATGCAGAGAGCCAAAATACAGAGAATCAGAATGCAGAAAGTCAGAATGCAGAGAAGGAATCTGAAAAGATATTGAGCAGGTTCGAGACGACGGGAATGAGTGAGGAAGCCCGCAATCAAAATCTGAAGACAGCATGTGACAGGCTGAATGGGACACAGTGGCAGCCAGGAGAAATCTTATCTTTTAATGATGTGGCTGGACCTTATACCGAGGAGTCGGGATATGCGTCGGGCACTGTTATTATCAGTGAGGGATTTCTTGGAGAAGAGGTAGGAGGAGGCGTGTGCCAGGTATCTACGACTCTTTATAATGCGGCGCTGCGAGGAAATCTTGGAATTGTGGAACGGCACAGGCATTCCTTTCCCATGGATTATGTGGAGGTAGGATTGGATGCGATGATTTACGCGCCGGACAACGATTTAAAAATTCAAAATACCACAAATTCGGTGCTCTATATAGAAGCGTTTGCAAATGAGGGTACGGTTGTGATACAATTGAAAGGGGCAGCATTAGATACTGGTTCGGAGATTCAGGTCGAGGCTTATGTATTGAATACGCTTGTGCCGGAAGGAGAAGAGATCAGACTGTCTACGGATCTTGAAGAAGGCGTCCGTCAGGTGTACAGGGAGCAGAGAAATGGTTATGTGACACGAGTATACCGGAAGGTGTATCATGATGGTGTACTCGTAAGTGAAGAAATCCTTTCAGAAGATACCTATCCGTCGCTGAGGCGGATCGTTATAGAAGGCTGCCAACAAAGTAAATAAGATTATGGAGGAAGAAAAAAATGAGAAAATTGTCTGAGATTAGGGAATTGCCGGTAATGGAGATCTTAAACGGAAGTGTGGCCGGAAAAGTCAGAGATATCGTAATGAATCCTGATACAAAAGAAGTGATTATGGTTATGGATGAAGGAGTGTTCTTTGATTATCATATTCTGCGCAAGGAAGACGCGATGGGAATCGGCCATGACTTTATCATGATTAAGACCGGACAGGCAATCCAAAGCTCCAGAGAGAATGCTGAACTGGCGAAGCTGCTTACAGAATATTATTCTATTATCGGCCTTATGGTTATTACATCCAAAGGAAATATTGTAAGCCACATTAAAGATATTTCTATTGATGAGGATAGCTGGCAGATTGCGGAGATTATTCTGGAAGACGGAAAGGTATATACAAAAAATCAATTGTTGTCCGTAAGCTCCAAATATGTATTCGTGCAGGAAGACGAAGATACCGTTTCGGAGGAAGAAGATACGGTTCAGGAAGAAGAAACGGAAAAAGAGGATGAGGTCAGCTATCTGACCGGCATGACAGTAATGGAAGACGTCACAAATGCAGATGGAACATTTACGGTTACAAAGGGAACAGTACTTACGGAAGAGGTAGTAGCGCAGGCAAAGGAACAGGACATGCTTGCAAGACTGGTTATGAATGTGGAATAAAAAAAGAATTGTAATGATTCTTTTTTGCCTTTTCTTTTTAAACACTGTTTCGGTGCAGGCTTTTGAGCCGGAAGAGAATACAGCGTCCAAAGAATTTTTAATAAATGTGATAAATGCATATCAAGAGCAATCGGAAACAAAGCTGGCAAGGTATTATTCTTTGGAAAATATTGAAGACAGTACGGTTGAATTTGAGAAAGTTTTATTTCAATCCTTTCAAGCAAGGGATGTCAAGATTGAAGGGATTGAATATCTGCAGAACAAAGACGGATATCTGTATATGGGAGCCAATTTGTCCTTTATCATGAAGGATGAGAGTGAAATGCCGTTTTATGAATATTTTCTTCTTTTGGAGAACGGCACAGGCGAGTATACGGCAGTGCCGGAGGAAATGTATCCGCTGCAGATCAAGAGGATCATATCGAAAAAGAAGGAAGAGTGGGAACAGACAGAGCTTTATGCCAAATATCAGGAATCAGCGGCCGTATATGAGATGTCATATCCCGGATATGCTGACGCAGTGTACGAACGGCTGATATTGTTGCTTAACAACTATTCGAAGGAAAAGAGAGCAAAAGAGAATCTACAAATGGCCGGTACAATTTTTATTATGGGAATTGTACAGCTGCTGTTGCTTTGTGTTTGGATATTGCAGCAGGATAGATATTATGACTAGTACATCAAGAAATAAGTTTCAGATACTTATTTTTTGATGTACTATTTATCTATAGGAATTGTGAAGATGTTTTGACAAAGTTTAGTGGTTACAGTTCACTGGCCAGCCAGCGAACTGTAACGAATCCGGCCTATTTAAAGTTGCCTTACGGCAAGAGGCCGGA
>VSNK01000336.1 GCA_009774255.1 Faecalicatena sp. | reverse complement strand
ATATCCGCATCTCGAATAAGGTAAGCCAATTTATCTGCGTCTATCACTTTTGAATTAAGCATTGATATAAAGTAATTCTTTATGTTATTTTCTATTGTTCCTTCTGATTATTTGTCTCCTATAATACAACGGGCAAAAAACTCTTTCTGCTAAGGATTTGCCCGTTATCGTATGGGATTTCCATTCCTTGCTTGTCATGGTGCAGATATGCTTTTCCTTCATGCTCACGGATAAGGACAATAATATGCGTAAACATTGTAAAAAAGCCTTTGTGGCAAGCCGGAAAGGGAATGAATTTTGCAGCCAGAAGTGCAAGAATCAGTTTAATGCATATAAATCAAGGGAAAAGAAAAAGGGGAGCAAATCGGATAACTGCTAAAAAATGCTTGCGGTACTTTGGAGATTGTGGTATATTGAACATAAAGAAGGACATCTGCGCTAACAGATGCCCAGCAGGAGCTACCGATAGACGGTTAGCCCGATTAGTGAATTACGAAATAGCCGTATCCTTTGGTCGGGGGCGGCTATTTTTGTGTCTTGTTACTATCCTTACCGATAGAGTATCCTATTCCAAAGCAGGTCAAGCCGAAGCTCAACACTGCAATTAGTCCTAAAATGTCCATTGGCTCAGCCCTCCTTTCCTTTCGATTCCCTTTTGGGTTTCTATGTAGTCGGAGGGTCACAGTCCCTCCGGAGAGGGCTAACCGCCTATCATCTTGGTATTCCCAGATAAATACTACCATAATTCGACAGGAAATTCAATTTAGTTTTTCACTGTTCACTGTACGATATTCGTTACTGGTTATAGTTCGCCGGCTGGCCAGTGAACTGTAATCGATATTCTGACAATATATCATACAGCATCTTTTAACCTTTCCCGCAGAACCACCACCTTGCACTCATGCCGCTTCCTTTCGTCTTTTCTGTCATACGCTATACCAACGGCAAGAATCCGGCCTGTTCACTTTGGAACTTCCCCTAATCTTCCTTCAAAATTCAACACATATTTCCTGGCTTTGATCTGCCGGATTGCGCCGTCCGCAGTATCATCCACTTTCAACTCAGTGACAATGCCGTCATCTTCCTTTTTATAGGGATAGAAAATATAGTCCACATAGCCGGTCCCTGAATGATCTTCCAGGCGGATGTCATAATACTCCCGCGCCTGAAGATATACAAATGTGATCACCTTGGAGAGTTCTGCCTCATCACTATATCTGATCGGCGGGCTTTCCGTATTATGCACACGCTCCAGGATCTCAGTCATCGTCCTGGTATCTCCTTTTCGGGTCGCTGCAAGCATTTTTCCTGATTCGACAGCCAGACGGTTCATATAACCAAAATCCGGCCTTTGCCGCACCATATCGTCAAACCGATCCATTAATTCTTTATTTGGTATGGAAACACAGCCGTCCGCATAGCTCAAAAATCCATACACCACCATAGCTGAGTAAATCTCGTCCCTTGTTTTCAGTTCCATGGACGTCGATGCGTATTCGCGCACATTTGCCGGAACCGGTATTCCGCTCATCTGTTTTGTGAACTTTTCCCTTTTTGTGTCCCGGTCGCATTTCCCCGGAACTATGTATTTTACTGGCTTTGCAGTGATTTTTGACTGCTCTAAGTCAGCGGTTTATCAACCGTATCCCCCCAATTTTATTTTTGGGGAAAATTCATTTTGCTTTCTAAAATTTCCGATTTCTCATTCTTCAAATTTGGGGGATATGCACCACTTCAAATAGACTCCCATCCCATTCCCCCTCTTTAAATCCGTGTATCATAAGCGTCATAACTTTTGACGCTTTCATCATTATATCAACCACACTTTCTATCGTCAACGGGCTGATTTTTTTCGATCGCTATGTTATGTATTGTTACATATCACACCCCGACCAATTACCACGCTGATTGGTCGGGAGGAGGCACGTAAAAGCTGGTACTATGTATGAAATGCTTTCTCCGCCTCCGGCCTGTGATTTAAGAACAGAGACACTTCGAAGGTCTGATTCTCATACCTGATCTCCGCAATCCCGCCGCATTTTTCCGTGATGCCCAGGACAGAAGAAATTCCGATCCCTTTGCGGTCCTTTCCTTTGGAAGAGAGGAAAGAGCCGTCCTGCGCCTGCCGCACGGTTCCTTCATAGCTGTTTCTGACTTGAATTAACAGGATGTAATTGCTTGGAGCGGACAGGCTGACATCGAGAAAGCGATCCTGTGATTTCATTCGCCGGCAGGCTTCCACCGCATTTTCTAAAAGATTCCCGATCAAAATGCAAAGCTCTGCGTCCGGAAAGCAAAGCTTTTCCGGAAGAGAGACTTGAAAAGACGGCCTGACATGTTCTTTCTCCGCCTGCTCCGTGTAATAACATAGCAGAGCATTAAGGGCGGTATTGTGACAATAAATTTTCGTTGGCTGCGTGGGGAGCATTGCCGCAGACTGCCGGATATATGTTTTCAGACCTTCCATATCATTGTCATGAAAAAATCCTTCCAGCGCAAGAAAATGGTGCCGTAGATCGTGCCTGAAGCGCCGGCTCTCCTGGATATTGCTTTGAAAAAGCTCCATTTGCTTTTGCTGGGCCGCAATCTGTATCTCGGATAAATGAAGATTTTCCCGGAGAACGATACTCTTGCTCACGTCCATGATCATTTTCAGCAGAATGATATAGGTGGAAAAGGTCAGCAGTATCCACAGCGGCGGAATGAAAAGGAACTTATTTTCCGGATAAACGCTGTAGTTGGAAAACTCCGGTGTGACCATGAGTGTATAGAACGCATTGCCGGAAACCGGAATTACCCAGACCCATTTCCACACGGAAAGAGAAACTGTGCAGTCCAGGGCAGGACGCAGGAGCTTGCCGCAAAACAGCAGGATGGCAGGAAAGGTCAGCATGGTGAGCATTATCATAAGACAGCTTATCGGCAGGATACCATGCCCCGGCAGTGTCCCTGTGTATAAAAAGTATAAATAAGACGAGAGAAAACGTACATTTTCCGAATAGGATTTGATAACGGAAATGATAAAAAGGCTCTGCCAGAAACTATATCTGCACGCGCTGCTAAAGATCAGTACGCCGGAAAAGATCGCAGCGATGGATAGCAGCATACGCTGCATCGAGGTGCTGTAAATCAGATAAATGTAAGTGCCCCAAAAGGAAAAAATTAAAAAAAGAGAGGAACCCGCGAATACCCAAAGAAACGAGGGAGTCTTAATCTGATCCCGAAAGACCAGCAGTAGCAGCAGGATACAAGGTACGACGAACAGCAGGTTGTTGATAATATAGGCAAGTGTCATAGTAAGTTTCCTCTCTGGTGATCACGTTCAAAGGAGAACGGCAGCAGACCACAGAACCGTCTGCTGCCGTTCTGAATAATTACAATACATTATAGCATAACTTTTTCCGATATGCGACCAGTAAAAAAACAAATCCATACGGTCGATAGAGCAAAGTTACTGTTCACACGGTGTCGTGCACTTGCTGCACGGCATCTGACCAATACAGTGATGGGGCGGGCATCCAGCCCGTCTACACTCCGTTTCGGTCCGTCCTAAACAAGCGTCACAGGCGCTTAGGACCGTCGTTAGGCGACTTTTCAATGGGCTGGCTGCGTTACAGTCCGCGGCCGGTTAGGCCGTGAACTGTAACGGTTTCCCCAATGACTGCTCCTGCGCCCCACAAGATCGCCCGGAAAAATTCTTTCCATATCGGGATGTCCGGTATCTTTTTCTCAGACCGGATCAGGGCGCTGCAGGATGCTCCCAGCCGTTTCCCATACTCCGCCCAGAACTCAAAATTCGACCATTTTGCAGGAATCATATCTTCCGGAATCCGAATGCTCCGGATCAGCAGCAGGATTCCGCCTGCCAGCAGAAGGTACAGACATATTTTCCAGAGGAGCCTTTCCGTCCTGCCGGCACATCCGCCGTCCGTCTCTCCCACATTTCGCAGCATACATCTGCAATAGCAGATCAAAAATAGCCACAATATGCAGGGAACCAGACCGTACATCCCCTGTGTGATCCAGATCAGCACCCTGTTCTCCATCCGTTCCCATCCGCCGCACAGCTGTCCATAGCTCTCTGCTGTTTTTCCAAAGCTTCCCGGCACGCATCTCACGGAAGCGCGGTCTAACAGACATGTATCATTTTCTGCAATCTCATACGCCAAAAATGCCTCCTCACTGTCGATCACATCCAGCACCTCCAATGTCCGCCCCTGCACCTCCACCGTAAGCCCGCAGGTATCCGCCCCTCCAAACAGCTTTTCCGATAAAGTACTGCTGATGAGGCAGCTATCCCGGACTTCCATATCCAATACCGCATATCCCGGAAATAACAGATCTGACCGGCCGCACAGGAGCAGCGCCGCGCATTCCTCCACTGTTTCCAGGCCGCCGGCCGCTGCCTGTATTCCGTTCTTCTGTGTCCAGTTCACAAATTCCAGAGGAGCCTCCAGCAGCAGATTCTGCTCCTGTGCCAGTCTGGCGGCGGCCTGATCCATCCCGTCCTGCTGCCCGGATGCCGTAAAGCTTAATACAGAAAGCTGGCTCTTTAGATTTTCCGCATGCCGGACCGCTTCTATAAAGCACAGCAGAATCACCATTCCAAGCAGATATAACCGACACCAGGCGATCCATTTTTTCCTGCACACGGCTTTCCTTTTATATTTTTTTCGGATCCATACATCATCTTGTACCAAGTCATTACTATTCATGCTGCTTTTCATCCTTCATTTTCACTCTGCTTCCGTCCTCCAATATACGGGACGCTTCCGTCACGATCTCCTGCCCGGCGGAAATCCCCTCCACAGCGGCATATTTTTCATTCTTCTCCAGCACCTTCACGTCTACACGCCGTACGACCCATTCCTCTCCCAGGATTGTAGATTGCTTTTCCGCCGCATTCACATAATACTGGCCCTTTTCCCGCAGATGGAGTGCTCCTGTCGGAATACAGGTATCGTAACTGTCCGGCTGTACCTCCACCCGCAGGACTGCTGTTTCCCCTGCCGTAAAATGCTCCGGCGGCAGATCCACAGTTACCGTAAAGCCTCCTCCGGATGAAGCGCCCTGCATGGAGCCTGCCGTTTCTGCCCCAATCATTTCCATCTCTGCTCCCCCTGTGCCGGTCATGGAAGTGTCCGCCAGAGTCCGGATCGTTACACGGTCTGAAGCTCCCTGCTGCCTGGCTTGGCCCCCGGTTTCCGAAGCTCCCTGCTGCCCGGCTTGGCCTGCGGTTTCCGAAGCTCCCTGCTGCCCGGCTTGGCCTGCGGTTTCCGAAACTCCCGGCAATATCTCCGAACCTTCAGTCTCCGACCCCGACCGGCTTCCCCCGCCCACGCTGTTTTCTGCTGTCACCACTGCCTGAGACCCTTCCCGGATATATTTCCGCATCTCTTCCGGAAATGTTACGGTCAGGCTGGCTCCGTCCGAGAGATCCGACAGCAGGATATCGCCCCCGCCGGTGGTCGCGGTGCCTGCCCTGACAGACACGCCCGTCACCATCCCTTTTACCGGGGCCGCAACCCTGCCCTGGACATCGAGAAG
>VSNK01000335.1 GCA_009774255.1 Faecalicatena sp. | reverse complement strand
CGGTGCCTGTTTTGCCGTATCTATCCAATTCCCTTTAAAACAGGCGTTTTCCAGGCATTTTGCGGTCTTCTCACGGCTTTCTTAAATATTTCTGTTTTTTCATAATAAATCTAATAGCCGTCAAAATAGCCGTCAAATTACTTTTAGCCGTCAGACTGTATCAGCCCGCTGTTTACAGGCACTTGCTGACGAACAGCAGGCTGATTTTTCTATGCGGAAAAATTTTTATAGCCGTCAACAACAGCCGTCAGACTTTTCGTGGTTGGCTGTCAGGCGCTCTATTCCGTGCTTTGTTCTCAATACCTTGAACTTTTTCGTAGAGTAATATACTTCACGAAAATTCCCGTCATACCTAAATCTTACATTCCCCGAAAGCGCAGCCGTAATACAGAGGTCGTAGGGGAATCCCCAATGTTTTACAGACAGTCGAGGTGAACAGTAAATGCAGAATGTTCAGGATCAGTATTTTGTGCTTACCTTACCGCTAATTACACAGGCGTGGCAAAGAGACGTCTTGAATAAGCGTCTTGAAATTCATCGGCAGATTTATAATGCACTGCTTCGGCAGGCCTTGACGAGATACCGTCAGATGGCGCAGACACGTGCTTATCGCGGAATTCAGGAGGAATTGTCCCGGACAGAGCAGGAGAAGGAAAGGAAGAAGCTGCTCAAAGAAAGGGATGCCTTGATTGAGCAGTATCGGCTCAGAAAGTTTGATATCTGCAGGGATACAACAAAATACAGGCAGTATTTTAAAGAACATACGGACAGTCCGATCATCCAGAATCTGGCCAATGAAGTCTGGCAGGCCATCAACAATCTGGTTCACGGACATGCTGAGCAGGTACATTTCAAACAGCCGGGACAGATGAAGAGCCTGTCGGGAAAGACAAACCGTTCTTCCATTAAGCTAAGAGGCGATTGTCTTGTGTGGAAAGGACTTGAAATTCCGGTCCGCAAAAAGAAAAACAGTAGCTATGAAGTGCAGGCATTGTCCCAGGAAATCCGATTTTGCAGAATCAAAAAGACGGTAATCCGGGGAAAAGACAGATATTTTCTGGATGTTGTTATAAAAGGAGCAATTCCTCTGAAACAGTTGCCGGAGGCTGACACCTCGAATGGAGCGAATGGAACATCGAATTGCGGACAGGACAGGCAAACAGCCGCGGTAACTGAAGTACAGTTCCGTATAGGCAGTGAAATAGAGAGCACCAGAGGTAACGAAGCTGTCAATGTCGGCTTGGATATCGGATTTCGAAAGCTGGCCGTAGTATCAGAAAATGCGGCAGCGGTGTATGAACTTCCGCAAAAAGATCAGGGGCTGGAAAAGAAGAAGAGGAAACTCGTTCAATATATGGAGCGCAGCCGCCGGAGCATGAATCCGGACAATTATCTGCCCGACGGAAGAATCCGCCCGGGAAGCAAAAACTGGGTATACTCTAAGAACTATCAAAAGGCTAGAGTACAATATCAGGAAATCTGCCGTAAGCAGTCGGCCCTCCAAAGGCAGGAACAATATCAGCTTGTGCGCGAAATTATTTCTTTTGGAGATCGGTTTTTCGTAGAAAATATCGACTTCGCAAAGCTGGGAAGAAGAAAGCCGAATGGAGTGTATATGACCGGGGCAGCGCCGGGAGAATTTTTGAGGATATTGGATTACAAACTTTTTCAGCAGGGGAAGCAATTGAATCGGATTCTGCCGTTTTTGGTTAAAGCCTCCGGATTCAACCATCACACAGGAACTTATCAGAAGATGCCCTTGAAAAAGAGTTGGAGAATTGTGGATGGGCAGAAGGTGGAGAAAGATCTGTATAGCGCATTTCTACTGAGTAATCTGGCAGAAGACATGCAGTCGTTTGATTTGGAAAGATGTAGGGAGAAATTCCCGAGGTTTTTGGAGGGGCAGAGAGAATATTTACAGACTTTGGCATCATAAAGGAAATAAGCGCGATGTTATAGATATTGAATTTTATTCTCAAAGGTCAGATATAGACGGGGAAAACGAATTGCCTGCGGCAGATTTTACCAGTGAAATGAATGGATTTTAGGCTCTTAATATTGTAATGATTCCAGGGAATCCCTGGGGTAAGTATAGATTCGGTCTTGAGGCGGGCCAATATCCGTAACGGATGAAAGCCTTTGCGAAGCAGGGTTAGGGTGAAGGTACTTCGGTTCTTTGCAGAAGCCTGACAGCAGGGGAGGTTCGAGAGAATAGCCTTGGTATAGAATGATTAAATTATTTGAAAGATAAAGTTGAAAAATCCGAGAGATTTTAAATCGTCGCTTCGTCGCGTTTGGAAGATTGCGGAGGTTATATTTGTGGGAAAACCTAGTAGATAATTCGCTTGAATAAAAGCGGAGTGGCGAAGCATACTTTTTTAGAAGTTCTCAAAAGAGCGTGACAATATAGGATAAATACCATGGAATAGTCATATATATTAGTTTGGAGTGCAAAGCATTTCAGACTTTTTTAATATCAAATTTTTTGTCATAAAGGTACTTGTGAATGTGAAATAAAAAAAAGGACAGTTCCGTTTGGAACTTTGAAATTAGTCTGTGGGTATGACCGCAGGCTTTTTTAGATTGAGAAGGCTCCATGGTGGAGCATGGATGGAGGGAATAAAAGTGGCTCATAACTTTAAACTAGATCCAAGATTTCAAGGAATAGAACCGCTGGAAGAGAGAGCATTGCTCTCATCAGCGACGCCTCATAAAGAAGATGAGTGGAAGTACATAGAGGAATGCTACAAGACCGGATGGCTTACTACATTAGGAACGAATATAGACGTGATAGAGCAAACAGTTGGCGAGTATATGTCCACAGTTACGTCTTTTGATGGTGAAATACAGAAGCGCGAAAAGAAGGCAGTAGCTCTTGTCAACGGAACCGCAGCTATACACTTAGCGGTAAAACTTTGCGCAGAGAAGGTTTATCATAGCAGCTCTGGTATCAGCACACCAAGCGGTAAAAGTGCTGGTGGAGCATTGTTTGGGAAAAAAGTGTTTGTGTCTGATATGACCTTTGATGCGTCAGTAAATCCAATTGTCTACGAAGGTGGGGAACCTGTTTTTATTGACTCTGAACCTAATACATGGAATATGGATCCAGAGGCATTAAAGAAAGCTTTTGAGCTTTACCCTGATGTGAAAATTGTGATATTCGTCCAATTATACGGTGTTCCAGGGAAGATTGAGGAAGTTAAAAAGATCTGTGAAGCCCACAATGCAGTCTTGATCGAGGATGCCGCAGAATCTTTGGGAGCCACGATTGAACTTTCCGATGGAATAGTTGTAAACAGCGGTTCGGTTGGTGACTATGGAATTATATCATATAACGGTAATAAAATTCTGACTGGAAGTAGCGGAGGGATGCTAATAGTTCCTGATGAGTATTCGTATCTGAAAGCGAAGAAATGGTCTACGCAAAGCAGGGAGGCAGCTCCATGGTATGAGCATGAGGAACTAGGGTATAACTATAGGATTTCCAATGTTATTGCTGGGATTGTACGAGGGCAATGGGGGTTCCTTTCACAGCATATAGAACAGAAAAAGGCTGTGTATGAGAGGTATGTGGATGGCTTTACAGATTTACCAGTAACTATTTATGGCGGCGGGAATTACTGGTTGAGCAGTTTGTTAATAAACACAGATGCCATGTGTGCAACTGCCAGAAGTGGAAGGGTTGCTGTTTACGAGAGTTGCAGCGGCAAAAGTTGCCCTACGGAAGTACTTGAGGCTTTGAATGCTTTTAATGCCGAAGGACGCCCTATATGGAAACCGATGCACTTGCAGCCAATATACAGGCTAAGTGATTTTGTTACAGTGGATGGGATCAACCGTGGAAATTCAGGTGTTTACATAGGGGATAAATATAACAAAAGTAGAGAAGTGACTACAGATATCTTCAATCGCGGTTTATGCCTGCCCTCAGATAATAAGATGGATGCATTTCAACAAGAACGTATTATTGACCTCATTCATAGGTGTTTTGTATGAAAAGAATAATGAAATGGATAATTACATTGCTTGGAGTATGCCTTGGATTTGGAGGTGTCGTTGATGCGATTGAAAAGAAGCGAGGGAAAGTTGGATGGGTCAAGGGACATAAGGCTGGCTTTTATGAGCGAAATGTAAAAAGACCAATGGATTTTGGACTAAGTTTATTTGCTCTGATAGTGCTATCTCCTGTTATGACTGCAACAGGGTTGTTGGTTAAAGTGATATTGGGAAAGCCTGTATTATTCAAGCAAGAAAGATCAGGGTTGGGTGGTAAACCGTTTGAGATTTTAAAGTATAGAACCATGATTGACCAACGAGATGAGAATGGGGAGTTGCTACCAGATAAAGATAGACTAACACCATTTGGTAGGTGGCTGAGGGCAAGTAGCATTGATGAGCTATTGGAACTGCTGAACATAGTAAAAGGCGATATGAGTATTGTAGGACCGAGACCACTTCTGATCCAGTATTTGGATAGGTATGATGAAGAACAAGCAAGACGGCATGAGGTCAGACCAGGCTTTACAGGATTAGCGCAGGTACATGGTCGGAATGCGATATCTTGGGAAAAGAAATTTTATTGGGATGTGAAATATGTGGATCATATTACATTTTTGGGTGATTGGAAAATTATCTTTGATACAGTCCGAACGGTTCTGAAACGTGAAGGAATAAGTTGTGCAGGTGAAGCCACAATGACTGAATTTATGGGAAGTGAAAAGTAAGTGAAGAGATTAATAATTATAGGTGCTTCTGGTCACGGAAAAGTTGTAGCTGATATTGCTGTGAAATGCGGTTATACAGATATTGTATTCTTGGATAACGACTCATCGATCACTTCATGTGCTGGATATCCCGTTCTGGGATCAGATACAATGACTACTGAATTTGATGGCGATATTTTCATTGCTATAGGAAGAGCAGATATACGGAAGACATTGATGGAACGGAATGAAGATAGATGTTTTCCAGTACTTATCCATCCATCGGCTGTAGTTGCGGAGAGTGTGGCTATAGAGGCTGGTACGGTGGTTATGGCTGGAGCTGTAATTAACCCTTATGCCAGTATAGGGA
The DNA here is from genome assembly GCA_009774255.1 of Faecalicatena sp. Lineage (GTDB taxonomy): Bacteria > Bacillota > Clostridia > Lachnospirales > Lachnospiraceae > Schaedlerella. The sequence continues at coordinate 478 of VSNK01000335.1, read as the reverse complement.
GAGGTTGCATTATCAACACAAGCAGTTCGATTGATCATGACTGTGTAGTTAGAGACTTCTGTCATATATCTGTTGGTGCTCATTTGTCTGGTACAGTTGTGATTGGTAGTGGGACGTGGATTGGTACTGGAGCAACAGCAAACAATAATGTTAATATCTGTGGTGGCTGCATGATTGGCGCAGGTGCTGTGGTGATTAAAGATATAAATAGACCGGGCACATACATAGGAATTCCAGCAAAAATGATTTAGAGTATAAAAATGAAAAAAAAAATTTGGATTATTAATCACTATGCAAGTCAAATGTATTTTGAAAAGGGAATGAGGCATTATTGGATTGCCAAATTTATGAAGCAAAATGGCTATGAACCTATTGTAATTTGCAGTAATGCTAAACACAATTCAAAAAGTGAACTTTATTATAACAATTTGTCTCTATATCACATACATATGGCAAAAGAAATTGATGTTCCATTCGT